>JAGOHK010000099.1 GCA_017996175.1 Leptospiraceae bacterium | reverse complement strand
ACTTGAAATCCTTCTTCTTCCAGATGGAATTTTATTAAATCACTAATATCTTCCTCATCATCTACAACTAGAACTTTCAAACCATTTCCATGAATATTCAAATTAGACCCCTATCATAAAGATGACAAGAGTATTACAAGTAATTATTACATTTTAATGACAATCATTTATGCAAATGATTTCTTTTTTAGTTTCCCTTGACAAAACGGAATGACATGTCATTACTGCCAAAAGGATGACTGACCAAGAACAGAAACGAAAAGACATATTAGCCGCATCTGTGCAGGTCTTTGCCGAAAAAGGATTTCACGCTGCGGGAATTGCAGATATTGCTCAAAAACTTGGAATGGGTCATGGAACATTTTACCGTTATTTTAAAAACAAAGAAGATATATTTGATTCTGCGATAAACGAAATCCTAAAAGAAATTGTAACAATTGCAATTAACGAAAAACACGATGCAGCTTCGACGTTAGAAGAATATGAAGCACAACTGGGCAGGATAGGAGAAAAACTTTTTCAACTTTTTGGAAGTGATGACTCAATGGCGCGGATTCTTTTTTTTGAATCCCAAAGTGTAAGTGCTATTCAAAAAAAAATTTCTAACTCTATGCAAATCTTCGACGATTACACCGGAGCATATCTCAAAAATGGAATCAAAAAAGGTTTTTTACGGAAAGATTTAGATTTAAAAATCACAGCGCGTGTTATCAATACAGTCATCTTCGAGGGGATAAAGGAAGTTTCCCCCATCGAAAATAAAAAAGAGCGACAAGTAGCAGGAAAAAAATGGATTTCCATTGTGATATCCATTATCCTCCAAGGAATACAAAAATAAAGTTGCCCGAAAATAAAATAGAAACGTTGTTTAGCCCGCGCCCTCTGCGCGGGCTAAACTCATTTATTCTTTATTTTTTGGGTAACTCAAAAAATAAATAGGAGAAAAAGTATGGTTCAAGTAGATGTATTTTGGGCTTATGGAATCGGCGCAACAATGGCAGCTGCCGCAGGGAAAAAATTGGAGGAAGAAAAAGAACCGTTGGCTACTTCCTTTTATGCGAAGGCATTGGTTGTTCTTTCTTGTATATGGGCTCCAACAGGAATGTTATTACTTTTAAGACACCCCAGTTGGGAAACAATGCAAGCGGCGGAAAATTTGCAGGTAATACCGATTTGGCTCATCGTCGCTTTTGGTATCTCAAATGTCACACAAGGAATTTTAGGTTTTTGGGTCACATCAGAATTAATCAAACGAAAGAAATACTATCTCTCCCATCTAAATTGGATCTTTGGCTACTTTGGAATGTTCTTTATTCTACTCTATGGCTGGGACGGTTTTGGTTACGATAGATTTCTCTACGATAGAGATATGTTCGGCGGCAAAGTTTGGACACCGGGTGCTGGGTATTTAGGTCCGATGAGTCTTGTTACAGTATTTGGAACGACAGTCGCAATGACTCTTTATATCGACGGTGTATTTCTTGTTCCCCCTATTCTTTATTATTTCAGCAAGTGGACTTCCGAAAGCGTAGCTATTGCAACTAACGGTAAAAAAGAAGTCTCGAAAAGTGCCCTCATGGCAAATTATCTCACCGGTGTTTTTTTAGTCGGATTTGGCTCTGCTGCCTTCTGTGTAATCGTCGTTTACCTCACAGGTAGACTCCTCGGTGCAGGTGATCCATTTCTTCGTGTCGCTGGAACTGGTGGTTCTACCACAATGCATGTCCTGAGCTACTTTATCGGTTTGCCTTTAGCCGTTGTGATTTTATATTTCACATTGTTCAAAGAAGGTAGACTATTTCACTCATTACTAAAAAAAATGTATCACTTCGAAGGCTGAGTTTTTAAAGATTACCAGTAGGTTTGGTAAAAACATTACCACCGAGGCAGAATGCTGTCAAGTTAAGGATTTTTCAATACGAAGGTCACACGCCGAGGATAGAAACAGGGCTGGTGGCAATAATCCGTAACTTTTTATCCCCTAAGCTCCTTTACTTTCTTGTAATCTTTGAATTCTATCTGCCTGAACAAGTTCATTTAACAAATCATCCATATCGCCGTTTAAAATGGCAGATAGATTATGACTTGTAAAATTGATTCGATGGTCGGTGAGTCTTTCTTGCGGATAATTGTAAGTACGGATTCGTTCAGAGCGGTCTCCCGATCCAATCATTTGTTTTTTGAGAGCGTCAGAGCTTGCCTTTGCTTCTTCATCTCGCTTTTCTAAAATACGTGCGCGTAAAATTCGCATAGCCTTGTCTTTGTTTTTCAATTGGGATTTTTCATCTTGACAACTTACAACTAAGCCAGTTGGAATATGCGTTATGCGAACGGCTGAGTCAGTTGTATTGACTGATTGCCCACCTGGACCGGAAGAGCGAAATACATCTACTCGAATTTCATTTTCTTGGATTTTAATTTCAGTTTCTTCGGCTTCGGGAAGTACGGCAACAGTTACTGCACTTGTGTGAATTCGCCCACCCGCTTCTGTAGTTGGAATACGTTGTACTCTATGAGCACCTGGTTCGAATTTAAAAAGATCATAAGCTCTTTCATCTTCAATCGAAAATACAATTTCTTTGTATCCACCGAGACCAGTTTGTGCCATATCTATAATATCGTATTTCATTCGTTTTTTTTCAGCATACTTGGTATACATTCGAAATAAATCAGCAACGAATAACGCCGCTTCTTCCCCACCGGTTCCAGCGCGAATCTCAATTAAAACATTTTTACCGGAGTTAGGATCTGGAGGGAGTAACATAACTTCTAACTCTTCTGTAAGTGAGGTTAACAGGTTAGTAGACTCTTCTACTTCTGATTTCAACATGGAAATCATTTCGCTATCCGATTCACTTGCGATAAGTGCCTTTGCATCTTCTAGATTTTTTTCGGTTTTAAAGTATTCTTCAATCTTAGTATAAATCGGAGTAAGCCTAGCTCGCTCCTTGGATAACTCTTTTAATTTCTGTGAGTTTAAATTAGGACCTGATAGTTCTTCATCTATCTTGAGGAACTTTTGCTGGATTTTTAATAATCTATCTTTCATGGTGGGGGTGACTTACATGATTTTAGAAAGACTCTACAGGAAAAGCCAAAAATTTCTGCCATAGAGGCACGGAGATGCAGAGAAAGAATTTAGATTGCCAAATAGCCGTAAGGGATTTTTAACATATTTTATGGCAACGGAAACTTTTACAGAGCATGTATTTGATTTAATCACAGGAATTGAAGGTTACCAAAGTCCCTACGCTGAAACAATTGGAGATCCGGCGATCATTGCAGAAGAACTTACACAATCCGCCGCTCTAAAGACTGCCGGGATTAGTGCAGGACTTTCTCTTCCAACTGGAGTTTTTAGCATTTTTACCATTCTTCCCGAACTCTTTATGGTCTACCGAATCCAAGGACATCTAATCAAAGACATTGCTTCCCTTTATGGAAAAGAAGCGCTAGTCACAAAAGAACTTTTAATTTATTGTATGTTCAAACAAACTAGTCTGCACTTGGTTGAGAGACTTTTAGAAGATGTGGGAACAAAGATCATTATCCGCCCTACTACGATTCGATTTATAGAATCTATTTTACAAAAAATTGGACTCAACCTTTCGAAAAATTTAATTCGAAAACAAATGCTAAAATGGCTTCCACTTTTAGGTGCAGCTCTTACCGGCGGGTTTACCTACTTAGACACCAAGTATATAGCTGCAACGGCAACTGGACTTTTTGCAAAAGATATTTTAGTAGAATCCGGAGAAATCAAAGAAGTAGAATGATACGGCTAATTCTATTTATCCTGCTTGTATTTATTTCTTGCGAAGATAAAAACGAGGCAATAGTAAAAGATATTGATACTCTAATTGAGGATGAAAAATTTTCTTTAGCACACGAAAAAATTAGGACAAAACTAGAAGCCAAACGTGCGTCAGACGAAATACTATCGAATAAAAAACCTCATAGTCCAAGACTACTAGAAGTCTCAAATGATAGAAACCGAGTAGTCTGGACAGAGGATAAACAAATCACCTTTAGAGATCTAGCAAATCCTCTTATTAAAAGTCTAACTTTCCCCGAAGTCCCTGAAATGATTAGTGTTTCTTCAGAGGCAGAATACGCGATTGTTCTATTCAAACTTCCAAATGGTGTGGGTTGTAGAATGGTAAATGTTTCCTTAATCGAACCAAAACCATCTTACCTCTCTGATACTTATGTATCCTGTAAAAATAGATCTGCCGTATCGTCTGACGGTTCTAGCATTTATTATTTCATCAACGAAAATCTATACGAAGAGACTTTAAAAGATCCTAAAAAACCAAAGTTACTCATCAGTAAAGAACGGTTTGATTCAATATACCCGAATGTAAAAAATAGAACTCATATTTTTTCAATCGCTAAAACTTTTCTAATTTTTTTTGGTAATGCAGGTATCTATAATCTATATTGGTTTAACCCTAAGGATAACAGCATAACGAAATTAGCCTCTGATATCATGACTCCTAAGTTATTTTACGGAAATGGAAAAAATGCATTTGTTCTTTCGGGTGTTGTAGGCTCTCTTGTTCTAAAGGAAATTAAATACACATCTTACGGCGAGCCAAGTATAACAAAAGGATTTTCCATTTCTTATAACGAAATTAACCCCTACCCAACGACCAAAACAAATGAATTTATCTCCGGTAAATCAGGTAGCATTTACAAATGGGGAACAACTATAAAAAAAAGAATCTACCCTATTATCGCAGAGAAGTTTTGGGTAGTCGCCCGCGACTACATCATCTACGAAAGTAATAACAAAGAACTCATTCTTACAAGTACGGAGTTTTCGCCAGAAGATTGGAAACTTCTCGATTTATACAAACAAGTAAAACAAAAGGATAAATAGAATTATCCTCTCCAGCTTTTTACGATTAACTCTGCAATTTCACTTTTAAGTTGTATACCCTTATCCGCTTTAAATTCTTTCAGGATTTGTTTGGGGCGATAAAGTAAACTCAATCCAAATCGAAATTCTCGAATCATGGATTTGAAGCTGTAAATAGAAGGGAGATATTGGATAAGAACTTGTTCTAGTCCCAAGTCTTTTTTTAATTCTTCTACTGTATCCAGAAAAGATTGATTCGAATCGACCATACTACTCGCTAGAAAACTTTTCCCTGTAAATACTCTTCCTTGTGCTAGTGTCTCTAGTTCTTTCAAAGTTTTTTTACGGGAAAGAATTACTCTTTCGTAGAATTGTCCGTTAACCCGACTGATTTCTTCCGTAAGAAACTCTTTTGACTCGGGGGATAATTGTCCGTATTCGGAGAAAATTTCCCTAAGTGGGTAAAATTCGATTCTCTGTTTTGAAACTCCGTATTTATTATAGAGTTTTTTTAAGTTAGGGCGGATCATAACTGTCCCAATAGAGCCTGTAATACAAAGTGGATTTGAAATAATTTTATCACAAGCGGATGCTATATAGTAACCGCCAGAGGCAGCTACATTTTGAAAGTAAGCATAGACTTTTACTTTTTTTCGTAGTTTTAAAATTTCCTGATAAATCAATTCAGATGCGAAGGCTGAACCACCGGGGGAATCAATTTCTAGAATTACACCTTTAATGGAAGTATCATCTCTTAGGCTTTTAAGTGCGGCTAATACCGGATAGGCATGAATTGCATCAGATTTAATTTCCTCTTCTTCCTTTTTTCCCATCCCGATATTTCCCTTAAGAGGGAGGATTACTATTTTTTTCTTTTTCTTTGGAAAAAATTGGAACTTTTTTTTCTTATGAAAGAATTTTACATCCTTCAGGCTCGCTTCTTTATCTATTTCATTGGAAGCAGTTGCATCTAACTCTTCGTAATCTTTATTACAATAATTTTCTATGAAACTTTCTTCCTCTAAAAATCCATTTAAAAATCCTATTTCTTTCAAATACGAAGAAGTTAGAATGGGACGTTTTAAAATTTTACTCTCTATTTTTGCATTGTCATAAAATGTATCTAGTAGTTGTGTTTTAATTGAGCGGATAAGCATCGTTAGGTTTTCTTTTGCGGGAATGGAAAAGGAATTTCTATTAAAACTTTCTGCAAAGGATTTGTAAGGACCGGAGGCAAAACTATCTACTTTTATCCCAAGTTTTTTAAATAAATTTCCAAAGAAAAAACTCTCTACCGCAGGAAGTAAAACCATGAACTCACTGTAAGAAGTACTATATCTTTTATGCATAAAAGAAAGTAAGTAGAGAGATTTAATATCTCCACTGGATGCAAATCCAGAAGTCTCAATCCCTTTTGTTTTAATTCGCTCAATCATAGAAGCGAGGTTCGACAACTCCGCCATTCCAAATTCTAGCTCTGCGTTTATGAAAAAGGAAATCTTTTTGATTCGTTTACTTTTTGCGATTAAATCCAAGTCGTTTAAAAAATCTAGGAAAAGCATTTCCGAATCTTTTCCACTCACCCACTCTACGACAGAGGTCTTTCGATAGGAGGCAAATTTTGCGGGAATCTCCACTAAAATATGGTTTCCTCGGTGAAATATTCCAAAGGTCTGAAGATATAAAAAACGAATCAGCCGAAATGGTAAAAATAAAACTAATAGTAGATAATACAAGTGTCTGTCCTTTCTGGTAATGATTTTTTAGCATACAGTTTTTGAAACTGTTATTTATTCTGCTATCCTTGCAGTCTAGGTGGCAAGTCTACACAAAAACAGCTTATCCTAATTTTAAGTTGAATTAATTCCCAATTTTAAAAAATTTATTGAATGATTTTGGCTTTTACGGAAAACTTACTCAACAGGTAAGGGAGACACGGATGAAGAATAAATTGACAGCAAATACGATTCTGGATGGAATTCAGGAGGGCAAAACAATCGCAATGAATTGTTACACTCTCACGGATAATTTTGTCAAAAACCTAGAAATCGTTCTTCGTAATATTCTAAATCACTACGACAAAATTGAACTTCTTCCTGCCATTTTTGGAACCACGCAAGAGCTTGTAAACTGGACTTGTATTTCCAATATGCGATATATCTATTACCAACAGAATAACCTAGATTTAAATGATGAAAAAGTATTCAAAGACACAGAATCACGTTTTTTATCGAGCATAAACAAGATCAATTCCGCAAATTATAGAGACTACCTAAAGACTAACAAGATGTATGTTCACATGGTCTTTGAGCATGAAGTGACTGGTCTTAATGTAAAAGTTTACAATGTCTCGGAAAATACTCTCGACCAAGAAAAATATCTCCGCGGTTATTTGAAACAAGCTATGAATTACACTAACGTCTTAGATTATTTCAAAGATCATCCCGAAGACCCGCAGGGAAAAAATATGGGACTCGCCTTTTCCATTATCATATTGAAAGAATCCGGTCTTAGACCAGAGTTAATGCGAATCAGTAAGTCGGGTAAGGGTGCTTATTCGCGAATTGAAATTCCTTTTGTAAATGGATACGAATCTATCCGAGATAAAATTTTAAAAGATGAAATGATTATTCCTTTTGAAAGAAAAAGCCTTGGTCTTGTACCACCAGAATTTCAAGCGGAATTAGAGAGACGAATTAAGTCTATAGATTTGGACTCATTTGCGTTTATCTCTAACTAGTCACCAGTTTTTAATACTGCTAAGAAGGCTTCTTGCGGAATTTCCACGGAGCCGAATTGTTTCATTCTCTTTTTCCCTTCTTTTTGTTTTTCTAGAAGTTTGCGTTTACGAGAAATATCTCCCCCATAACATTTCGCAGTAACGTTTTTTCTTACCGCAGAAATGCTTTCTCTTGCAACAATACGGGCTCCAATACTTGCTTGGAGTGCAATCAAAAACTGCTGACGGGGGATAAGCTCGCGTAACTTCTCAATCACCGCTCGCCCTCTAGATTCTGCTCTTGATTTGTGAACGATAGTCGAAAGAGCATCAACGGGCTCTCCATTTACTAAAATGTCTAATTTTACTAAGTTGGATTGTCTATATTCCGCAGGCTCATAGTCGAGGGATGCGTAACCTTTTGTGTAAGATTTTAATTTGTCATAGAACTCAAAGATTAACTCTGCTAAAGGAATTTCATACATCATCTGAACTTTGTCTTCATCTAAATAGACTGTATCTACATGAACTCCGCGTTTTTCAATCACTAGAGACATGATATTACCCACATATTCATTGGGTGTAAAGATGGTGGCTTTTACAAAAGGCTCTTCCATCATCTCGATAGATTGAGGCTCCGGAAATTTAGAAGGATTGTCTATTTCAAACACTTCTCCCTTAGTATTGGTAATTCGATATTTCACCGATGGGGCTGTTGTGATTAACTCAAGATTAAACTCACGTTCGAGTCTCTCTTGGACTATTTCCATGTGGAGCAAACCAAGATAACCCACACGAAATCCAAAACCTAGTGCAAGAGAATTTTCCCTTTCATATACAAGAGCAGCGTCGTTTAACTTCAGCTTCTCGATTGCTTCCACTAGTTCATCAAACTGTTCTCCATAAATTGGGAAAAGTCCTGAGAACACCATTGGTTTTGCTTCTTTATAACCAATAACGACTTCGGTAGCTCTTTTGTCGAAATGAGTAACTGTATCTCCACTTCTAGCATCTGCAACTCTCTTGATACCAGCAACAATATATCCCACATCTCCAGCACCTAAAAAGTTTTGTGAAATGAGGTTAATACGATTTATCCCAACATCAGTTACGATAAAATCTCCGCCCCCACTCATCATAAAAATGCGATCCCCTTTTTTTACAGTCCCATCCACGATTCTCACTTTAATCACTACACCCATGTAAGTATCAAAATAGGAATCATAAATAAGTGCCTTGAGCGGCTTCTGGTCATCACCCACTGGTGGAGGAATTAATTTACAAATAGATTCTAATACCTCTACCACATTCTGTCCAGTCTTAGCAGATATAGAAATTGCCTCAGTGGAATCTAAACCGAGGCTATCTTCGATTAGCTTCATACACTTGGGAATGTCCGCACTTGGTAAATCTATTTTATTAATGACAGGGATAATCTTTAAATCAGCTTCCATCGCTAGATATAGATTGGCAAGAGTCTGTGCTTCTACACCTTGGGTTGCATCTACAATGAGTAAAACCCCTTCGCAAGCTTTAAGAGAACGTGAGACTTCGTAATTGAAGTCCACATGCCCGGGGGTATCGATTAAATTTAGATAATACGTATTTCCATCGCGGGAATGAAATTCGAGAGAAGCATTATTTGCCTTAATCGTAATCCCTCTCTCCCGCTCAATGTCCATGGTATCAAGGATTTGGTTTTTTTTGGTGCGTTCATCTGTGACCAAAGTAAGTTCGAGAAGTCTATCTGCTAGAGTAGACTTCCCGTGATCAATATGTGCTATAATGGAAAAATTTCGTGTGAATTTTTGTTTGTCTGACATTCTGTATTTTAAAATTACAGAGGTCGAGTATTTAGCAAGTCATTTTGTCCTAGGCTTCATCAGCCAGTCGAATATCTTCTTCTGTCACTACACTTCTAGTATACCGAATATATTCTACTTCACGAATCGTCACAATTCCCTGAGGCATGGTGGCATCTAGCATCTTTACAATTTCCTCTACTCTTGCACTCGACTCTATCACCTTTAGAACGATCGTAGAATCCTTCGTCCATAGATTTGAAATCGCATCGTCTGGATACTTTACCTTAAGATCCGTTCCATAACCGGCAGTAGATTTTAAAACCGTACAACCCGTAATCCCCATAGAAATAAACTTGTCGATCAGTGTTTTGTAAAGTGGAGCCCCTCCTTGCATCTCTTTGCTGCTGATATAAATAGAAAGTTCTTTCTTCTGGTCTCTAATTTTCATATTACCCTCTTTGTTTTTGAAATCGCATTCAAATCAGTATGCTATGAATTGCAAAATATTTGCAATCTTACTGAATGGGTTTGGTCTGTAAAGATTAATCTTAAAATACCGTTTTCAGAATTCCCCAATATCATTCAGTTCTCAAAGAATACCACGGATGAACACCGATAAACACGGATGGATTTTTTATTAACTTGAATTCGGTGTAAGTAAGACTGTATAAAAGAACAACTTTTAACACCAAACTTGGTGTTTCCTACTTGTAATTTACAATGCAATTTGCAATAAAGGTTATATCGCATTCAAATATACGGGAATATCGAATGAAAAATCTCACTAAACACTGTTTTAGAAAATTCAAAGTAGTAAATATATCGGTTTAGATACAGCATGAATTCCTCTTCACAGACAACCATCCTACTTGTAGAAGACGAAGAAATCTTTTGGGTTGTACAAATTATTTTTCTAGAAAGCTGCGGCTATAAAGTATTACACGCATCAGGAAGCCAGAAGGCAATCGAATTCATTCAAAGTGATCCGCTCATTAACCTCGTTCTAATGGATATTGACTTAGGGGAGTCAAAGGATGGAACAGACTTAGCTGCAGAAATTTTAGAAATTAGAGAAATCCCTATTATTTTCCTGTCCAGTCACTCAGATGTGGACACTAAAAACAAAGCCAAGAAAATTTCCTCTTATGGATTTATACTCAAACATACAGCTCTAGCTATTTTAGATACTTCGATTGAAATGGCATTGAATTTATTTTCAGAAAGAAAAAATGCAAAACAAAAAGATGAGGCACTCAAAGAAACAACCAACAAATTAAGAAAAGCCCATGTAGACTTACTCCAGAGGCAATTTGCCATTGACCAACATGCGATAGTCGCAATAACCAATCTAGCAGGTACTATTCTTTATGTAAATAATCGTTTTTGTGAAACTTCTCAGTATTCCTACAATGAACTTGTAGGAAACAATCATCGTTTAATTAATTCTGGATTTCACCCGAAAGAATTTTGGACACAAATGTATGGGACTTTAAAACAAGGAAACGTATGGCATGGGGAAATTAGGAATCGTGCAAAGGATGGAAGTATATACTGGGTAGCCACTACCATTGCCCCCCTAGAAGATGCAGATGGAAAAATTGCAGAATACCTTGCGTTACGCACAGTGATAACCGAAAGGAAACTAGCAGAGGAAAATCTACGCCTACACCAAATCGAATTGGAAAATCAAAAAGCTGAATTAGAAAGAGCTTATTCTGAATTAGAATTAACACAAGTTCGCTATTATGATCTCTACGATTTTGCACCAGTGGGTTACTTGACAGTAAACGCAGAAGGAGAAATTTTAGAGGCAAATCTTACATTTGCCGCTATGTTAGGTTATAATCGAGAATCACTAATCCAAAAACAATTTAGCCAATTCACAATCGCAGGAGACCGAGATATATGTATCTACCATAGACAGCAAATGTTTCAAACGGGAAATCCTCAATCTTTTGAAATTCGTATACAAAGAATAGATGGAACTATCTTCTGGGCAAAACTAGACACAAATCTTCGGAAAGATGAAAAAGGAACTCCTAATTGTCGAATCGCTGTAACTGATTTCAGTAAACGTAAAGAACTCGAAATGAAATTACAAGAGTATATGAAAGTTCTCGAAAATGTCAATCGCACTAAGGATAAGTTTTTTAATATTATCGCACATGATCTTAGAAATCCATTCAGTGGGATCATCGGAATTGCTGATTTACTAGAGGTAAAACTGAGAGAGGATAAGAGTAATCTTCCTCAGGAATACAATCAATATACTAGAATGATTCAAACTGCTTCTAGGTCTGCTTTCACTCTATTAGAAAATTTACTGCTCTGGGCACGGTCACAAACAGGGGATATTAGTTTTAGACCACGTCAAATCACTATTAACCACCTAATTTCTTTTACAATTCCTTTGGTAGTTGGAAATGCATTTAAAAAAAGCATTACAATCGAGACCATTTTATCCGAGGAAATTTCCGTTTTTGGAGATGAATTTTTCGTGAGTACGATAATACGCAATTTACTTACCAACGCGATTAAATTCACCAGTCACGGCGGACAAGTGATAGTATCCGCTGTCAGCAATAATGATTTCGCAGAAATCTCCTTCACAGACACAGGAATTGGAATAACTCCGGAACACTTGGAAGCAATATTTCGCATTGATTCTAAAATTAGTAAAACAGGGACAGACAAAGAAAAGGGCTCTGGCTTAGGACTAATTTTGTGCAAAGATTTTGTAGAGAAACACGGAGGAAACATCTGGGTAACAAGTCAACTGGGAATAGGCAGTAGATTTACTTTTACAATACCTATAGCACCCAAAAAAGTTATTTCAAATTCAACTTTGCCAATTTCTTCTTAACTAGAAGTGCCCTAATATTTTCAGGATCCTGTTTGAGTGCTCTTTTAGTCATTTCCAGAGATCTCTCATAATCTTTAAAATAAAAATAAATCTCAGCCAGATTTGTTAAATTTTTTAACATATCAGGGAATCGGTATTTTAGTCTTTCTCCCGTTTCCAAAGCCTTGGAAAATAAACCTGCTCTTTTATATGCGACAGACGCTATATAGATATGCTCGAATTCAGTTGGATGTATCTCGGAAAAAGTTTCTGCAAGTTTAGCAGCTCGTTTAAAATTTCCCCCATGCAAGTGTACGTTAATCAGTGTTTTATTCAACTGGACATGACTTGGACTCTTGCGGTAAGCCGCTTCTAAAATTTCCACCGCTTTAGTATGACCTTTTTTATTTTGAAATGGCTTTGCTTCTATTAACATCTGATCGACTTCTTCCATGTCTAAATCAATGACAAAATCCATAACATGATAATCATATTCTACTCGCACGAGCGACAAATCATCCGTAATCTCTCCACTTTGCGAAATGGCAGTATATATTTTTTTTAACTCGCCTTTTCCTTGTTCTATCTTTGGTAAAATCCAACCCTCTTCATCGTTGATAATTCTTTCTCCCTCTTCGCCCATTCCAAGAAAAATATCATCTTTTCCATCTGATCCAGAAATAATAATGTCACCAGGCAACATCTGGAAGGTTTGAACAAACACAGAACTTTGCATATCAATGGTACCTAATTTACGAAGCAAACTACTTTTCTCGATAAAGGTTGCTTTACCGTCACGGTACAAAATTGTATAAGGATGTTCTGCATTCACATAATACATAAATCCAGTGTCATCTTCTACAAGTCCCATTAAAATCGAAACTAACATTGAACCTTTGAAACTTTCAAATACTTTGTGTAATTCTACAAATGTATTTCGAAGCCATTTCTCAGGATATTCATCTTGCATCTCTTGACTGTATTTTGTTCTTTGAATGATGGATTGAAAAACAGAACCCAAGACAAGTGCCCCACCTGCACCTTGCATGGACTTTCCCATTGCATCTGCATTTAGGAACACGCTCATCGGGCGGTTACGCAGTGTTATGTTGTATGACACACAAATATCGCCACCTATTTCATCTTTGTACGCTCTGAACTGAAATTTCTTTTTTTGCGAAAGGATAAAGTCTACATGGACTCGTTCGCTTTTGTTATTATTTTTTCCGAGTGGTTTGATGAGTAGAGAAGTTAAAAAATAATCCCCATCTTGATGGGTCTTCAAGTGTTGAATTTCTTCGAGAGTGGTCATGAGTTCAGATGTTCTATCGTTTACTTTAGCCTCTAACTCGCCTGCATGTTTCTGAAGTCTATACTTTGCACCTCGGATAGAGCGAACCATTCGATTAAACGATTGTCCCAGAAATCCTAGTTCGTCGGATGTAGAAGCAGGAATACGAACATGATAGTCCCCTTTATTTACTTTCGCCACACCTGCCATGAGAGAATCAAGTGGTTTAATAAGTGCTCCGTACAAAAATATTTTAAATCCAAATAAAACCAAAATAACAACCGTGAGAATAACAAGAGTATACCGCATAGAAGTAGTATGAATGTATTTTCGAAAAGAAAGGTATCGAAAACCCACTTCGTACATTCGTTTGTATTTTACATCTGAATAAAAATAAGAAACAAAATGTTCCCCTGTCTTTAAATCAGTGCGATAAAATCTAGAGTTAGATGGACGCATAATCGAAATAAACCAGAGCAATTCTTTTTTTAATTCCTTCCCTTCTGATTTAGTATTTTCCAAGTAGGAAATCATACTCGCTTTAAAAGGTAAAAATAGAACTTCCTTTTTAGAATCTAAATAGGAATAGATACCCTTTTTAAAATTATCATCTGAAAGTCTAGTAATTTCATTTCTTTTCACTGATAGAATTTTTTCAAGACTTGCTAAATACAAAATAACATTCGTATTTTTATCGTCCGCTTTAGAGTTATTCACATAATCCTGAATCGAGTTTTTATAAGCAGCCAAATAGACAGGCGTATTATCTAATAACAAACCCAATTTGTTATATGACTCTTTTGTTTTTTCAGTAGTTTCCAATTTCGAAATGGAATCGTAGTAAAAAGAATTAATCATTTCGATTTTTATTTCCGTCAAATCTAAATTAGCCTCTAAAGAATTTGTTTGAGACAAAAAATAATCTTTCTCAATACTGTAATATTTTATATATCGCAAATCTTCTGGGGTTGCAATCTGGTGTAAAATTAAAGCTACGTCTTTTGTTTTGATTTCATCGAAAGTAGTTTCTCTATCTCGAATCGAAAAATAACCTACAGCCTGTAAAACCATAAAAAAAGTAACGAGGCTAATTCCTATTATCTTCGTCATGAAAGACGATTTGTCTTTTTTATTATTTATGTAAACAATGATAAGAGAAAACGTACCTACCATCACAAGGAGAGCAAAATATGTAAAAAAAGTTCCACGCTCAATTAACCCGCGACGACTTAAAATATTGGCAACCACAGGTACGATCATAATCACCATTGCGGATAACAAAAGTGCAGTTAAAACCCAAACATCTTTTCCATGCGCGTGGTAAATTTTCCATAAAGCAGTAAACATGACTAAGATAACGGCAGCCAGTAAAACAAATCCAATTAATTCCTGTGTGGGATCAGCATCGAAATCCCAATAATGTCCTGAAAAATTATAAGTCGTAGGCGCTTGGCATGTGGCATATATGTAGTAGCCCCAGATACAAAGAGAAAGTACCCATCCGAAGTAAAGAGTAAAGTCTGCAATCTTAGATTTTTTGTTTTCAGGAAAATACAAAAAAAATAAAATCAAATGAATTGAAGCAGGAAAGGAAATAACAGCACTTACCCACCGTGTATAAACTGAAGTGGGATTGTACCAGGCAAAATTCAAAAAGTAATTTAACGGGACAAGCCCAAATAACAAATAGACCATACCCAGATGAAACGTTGCCTTTGATTTATTCTCAATCCCAAGCAGAAATCCCGCTGTTAATAGAAAAAACAAAGCAGGAATCAGCGATCCTACAGTGGCAAAATTAAAATAAAATTGGTCTGTGAAGTCGAAGATGCCCATAAATCAGGGGCTAAAGATAAAAGGATTCCTAGAAAACGCAAGCAATTATTTGGAAAATGGGGATTTTTTGAAGGCTAAACACCACAAAATGAAGGCGAGAAAACGTTTTCTCGCCTTCATTTTGTGGGTTTGTACTATTATTACAAACTATTTGGTTGAAATACAATCCAACTAAATAATACAAACAACAGAGAAACCACGGTAGCAAACGAAAGTCCAAAGCTAGGAGAAAGTGGCTCAGTCGAAGCTTCTCCTTTGTCCTCTGTCATAAATGCAGAAACGGTTACTCGTAAGTAGTAGTAAATCGCAATTGCTGAATTAATCACACCCACGATTAAAAGGAAACGATTTAGAAAATGATCAGACTCGGCAATTTTTTGGAACAAGAAAAGTTTTGTCCAGAATCCGCCTAATGGTGGTATGCCGCCAAGGGAGAAGAATATCGCAAGCAGTCCAACTGCGGTTAATGGTTTTTTGCCTACTAAATATTTAATGGAGTTATAAGTAATGATATACTTTCCGTTCTCTAGGTAAGCGATGATTGCAAATGCTGCTATATTCATGAAAGAGTACATGATGAGGTAGTAAATCACTTCCATCTTAGCTCCGCATACAATCCCTGCTACTACATACCCTGCATGAGAAACAGAAGAGTAAGCTAGAACACGTTTGAGGTTATCTTGTTGTAAAGCAAATACGTTTCCAAGTGTCATAGAGAGGGCAGCAATTCCACCAATCACAATCATCCATACATTTGGAGTCTCTACCATAGGAACGTATTGGAACAAAATCAGCATTAGCCCCATAGCAGCAGCTTTAGGACCAGATGCCATAAATCCAGTGATGGTAGTAAGTGCGCCTTCGTATACGTCCGGTGTCCAAGAGTGAAATGGTGCGAGTGCTACTTTAAAACAAACACCCACTAGAAATAATCCAAATCCAATCTTGGTAAACATCGCAATTTCCCCGCCTGCATTAAGTGGTCGTAGAGCAGCGTCTAATTGTGTTGATCCGCTTCCTCCGAATAAAAATGCAATTCCCATTAACATAAATCCAGATGAAAAAGCTCCAAGTAGGAAGTATTTGAGAGTAGCCTCAAGGCTTCCCATTTCGTTATGAGCCATCCCAATTAATACATAGAGGCTAACAGAAAGTAACTCAAGCCCGACAAAGATCACAATCAAGTCAGAGCCAGTTGTCATGAAGTACATCCCAGTAACCGCAAATAACATAAGCGGATAAAACTCTGGAAACGTAATCCCGTGTTGGTTTAGAATTCGAGGCGATGCAATCACAGTTAAAAATGCTGTCACCATATAAATTACATTTAACCACATCGTAATATCATTTATCGCAACTTGGTTATTGAAAAAAAGCCCTTTGCCTGGTTTTGTATTGTAATTAAAAATCACAAAGTACAAAGCCACGAGCAATGTAGTTCCAGTCAGATAACGAATCACACGGTGGTCGTTACTATGATACACAAACTGAATTAATAGAAAGAACAATCCTACTCCTGACAAAATCAGGGCAGGTAAAATAGAAAGTAGATCGGTTGTATTAGGAGTAAATACCATTTTACTTTTTCTCCTCTGTTACAGGTGCTTTTGGTTCTGGCGTAGGCTCCGGTTGTAAAATCGTCGGCGGTGGAGTGAGCTTTGGATTTACATTTAGTAGCGCATAATGACTAGTATACCCTGCTAGTCTTTCTTCGAAAGAAGCAGGAATTTTACCCAAAGATTTATAATCTAAGGTTAAGCTAATTTTTTTAGTTTGGTCGGTGTTAGTCCTTTCTGCAATCGCTTGGGCAGATGCAGAATTTAGATAGACCCTAGCACTTGGTTCTAAGTATTTCATAAAAGTCTGTGGATACACTCCAAACCAGAATATCAAGACAACCATCGGAATTAATACAAAGATTTCTCGCATATTTAAGTCAGATAGTAATTCATTTTCCTTATTAGTAATTTCTCCGAAGAGGAAACGTTTCGTAAACCACAACAAATAACATGCCGCCCAAACTACACCAGTTCCAGCAATGATTCCAAGGACTACGTTTACTTTGAGTGTTCCAAGTAGAACTAAGAATTCTCCAACAAATCCGTTCATGCCGGGAAGACCAACGGAGGATAACATTGCTATCATAAAAAAGATTGCAAACATAGGAACAATCTTCGCAATACCACCGTAATCCGCTATCATACGAGTATGAGTTCTTTCGTAAATCATCCCTATCATGAGGAAGAGCATTCCAGTAGACACCCCGTGGTTAATCATCTGGATCATTCCACCGAGCACACCTTCTTCTGTAAATGTCATAAGTCCAAGTAAACAAAATCCTAAGTGGGATACGGACGAGTAGGCGATGAGTTTCTTTCCGTCTTTTTGTACCATGGCGACTAACGCGCCGTAAACAATTCCAATCACGCAGAAAGTCATGATTAGCCCCTGATACTCAAGGGATACAACTGGAAAGAAAGGAATACAAAAACGAATAAATCCATAAGTTCCCATTTTTAAGAGAACACCGGCAAGTATCACAGAACCCGCAGTAGGAGCTTCCGTATGTGCGTCAGGCAACCAGGTATGAACTGGAAATACTGGAATTTTAATCGCAAAACTTAAAGCAAATGCGAAAAATAAAAATCCCTGTAGTTCCGGTGAGAAATTAGCAATCGACTTGGTAGAAAGCGACTCGATTGTGATATCACCAGTCTTGAAGTAAATAATCAAAATTGCCGCAAGCATGAGTACAGAGCCAGCCATCGTGTAGATGAAAAACTTCACTGCCGCATAAAGTCTGTTCTCCCCGCCCCAGATACCAATTAAAAGTGCCATTGGTATAAGCATAAGTTCCCAGAAAACGTAGAATAATACTAAGTTACCGGAAGCAAATACTCCAAGCACTCCAATTTCCAAAAACAAAAGGGCAATGTAAAATTCTTTTAGTCTTTTGTGGATATAAGTCCAAGAAGCAACACTGGAAATAAAAAACAAGAAGGAAGTCAAAACAAATAAAAGTAAGGCTACTCCATCTAATCCGAAGTGGTAGTCTAT
>JAGOHK010000098.1 GCA_017996175.1 Leptospiraceae bacterium | reverse complement strand
GGCAAATGGTAAAGATCCTTACAAGGTTCTTCTTCATTTTTTAAAAGGTTTGCCGTTTTGCCAAATACCTAAAGATTGTGAAAAGCTTTTTATGGATTCTATCGGGTGGAGTTAATTGAGCGGATACAGCGAATGGGGGCGGGAAGTAGGACGCTACCAAGATATTCACCGCAATACTTCAAAAACCCGCACTCTGCGGGTTTTTTTATGCTTAAATATTTTTCGAATTTTAAATTTAAACCCAACGGACTTTGAGTTCCTTTCTAGCGACCAATAGAGATAAAGTGCTAATGAAAAAATGCGGTAAGCAAGATAGAAAAAAATTAAATAGACGTAAATCAATGGAATGTTAAAGTTAAATTCCGTTAGAAATGAGGATGAAAAAATGCAAAATGCGGTAATTATAAAGGGCACTATTCTCGATCCAAGGCATATTTTACTTTTAGAGCCATTGTTAGATGATCTAAAAGGTGAGGTAGAAATTGTAATTCGCATGGTGAAAGAACAAAATCAAATAACTTCCAAAAATCTTTTTCAGTTTATTCAATCTTTACCCCCGGGCAAAAAAACTAAGAACGATATAGACAAATTGATTTTAGAAGAAAGAAATTCTTGGTAGTTAAATGAAGATTTACCTCGATGCTTGTTATATTATTTATCTCCTTGAAGGTACAGAAGAATTTCAAAAAAAAGCGAAAGAAAAATTTCTAGAATATGTTGATGAAAAATCTATTGTTTACAGTTCTCATCTTTCCAAATTAGAATGTCTTGTTAAACCAACTCGAGACAAAGATGAAGAAACAATAAAACTTTATCAGAGTTTTTTCTCTTCAACTGGATTTCAATTTATCCCAATCTCAGAAGAAGTAATTGATACTGCAACTGATTTGAGAGCAACGTATAATTTTAAAACTCCTGATTCTATTCATCTCGCTAGTGCAATTTCAGTTAATGCGGATATATTTTTAACCGGCGATGGAAAATTAAAAGCATGCTCTGAAATAAAAGTAGATTCGTTGGAATAGGTTTATTGCTATTGGAGGACTAATAATGATAACCGATACTGAAATAAAATCTCAAGGAATGAAATTCTTAGTTAAAAATCTAGGCATTGTAGAAGCCGAGCGGTTTATTGCTCTTATCCAGAGAGAGCCATTTGATTATACCGAGTGGAAACAAAATCATTGGAAAGAAAAAACTGTGAAGGAACTTCACAAAGAAGCTGTGGAGCTTCGGAAGAAGAAACGAGGGGTTTCTAAGAAGAAGGTTGGGAAGTAGGGGATTATTATTAATGATATGTTTATAGCTTATGACAGAAGAATTATTCAAAGAACTACTAGAAGAAGGAGAAGGGGAGCGAGTTGATTTCAAGGAATTTAACTATGATTTTTCAAATTCAGATAAAAAAATAAAAGATGAAGCGAGAGTTAGTTTCATTAAAGATATTTTTTCTTTTGCGAATACACCAAAACCATATAAAAAATCTGCTTACATTCTTCTCGGAGTCAAAGACGATGGAGAATTAGCTGGACTTAAATCATCTGTAGATGGAAATATATTTCAACAAAAATTAGAATTAAAGAGTTTAGGAAAAATTCCCAGAATCCATTACCATAAAGATTTTTTATATAAAGAAAAAATTTTCGGAATAATCGAGATATTTCCGCCTGAATCTGAAAAAGAACCTTTTATTCCGGAATCAGATTTTACAGAGAAAATCAAGAAGGGGGTTTTGTACTTTCGAAGAGATAATAAAAACTCGGAAGCTAGTGAAATAGAAACAATCAATATCAAAAGATGGTTTTATCAGTATTACGAACGTTATGAAAAAAATATTCAAATTCCAATTGGAAAAGAGCTTACTAATTTTCCAAGTCTAGATTTAAAAAATTTAGTAGGCAGGAAGCAAGAACTAAAAAATTTAAAAAAACTTTTAAAGCAAAATACAATTGTTTGCATTACTGGAATTAGTGGTCAGGGCAAAACAACATTAGCCAGAGCTTATCTATCCAAAAACAAAAATGACTATAGCAATGTTATCTATTTAGAAACAGATAGTTCTATTCAATCTGCTTTTCTCTCTAGCGAATCTCTTATTTCTAATTTGAAATTAAGGGATGAATTTGCTGAGTTATCTAGATCAAAAAAAGATTTAGTAACACATCTAAATCTTTCTCTAAATGAAGAAAATAAGGAAAAATCCCATTTTGAATTAATGATGAGCAAATTGCGTTCTCTTGCTGGCGATAATATTCTAGTGGTAGATAATATTAATTCATCGGCTTCTACTGAGATTGACATACTTCCAAAAGAAAATTGGAAAATACTTTTTACATCTAAAGAAGGAATTGAAAACAAAGAGATTAAAATGTATTCTCTCGGAACTCTTATGGAGATTGATTCTATTGAGTTATTCAAGAAGCACTGCGATAAAGAAGCGAAAGATGCTGACCTAAAAATACTTTTAACGATTATTGATAATCATGCACTTTTGATTGAGCTGACAGCAAAAGCAATTTCTAAGAGTCTAGAGATTAATTCATTACACAATTTTTTAGATAAAATCAAAAAAGATATAAACGATGAATCACTAAGTTATTCTTTTAGAATCGATCATAGTAAAAATCAGGAGGTAGAATTTTCCGAATACATAAGACAAGTTTTTTCTATTTCCAATCTAGAAAAAGAAAATTCAAATGCAGTTTATGTTTTGAAAATGTTTTTATGTTTTCCGTCTTTATTTATCGAAGCTAGTGAAATCATGGAACTTTTAGAGTCCGGAACTTTAACTAAAAGTCAAATTGGAAAATCTTTACGGTTTCTTGCTGAAAAAGGGTGGCTTTTAAATGAGAAAGAAAGTTTTAAGATGCACCCTGTAATTAAGCTTGGGATCAATTCGCAAATGCAACCTACTTATGAGGAGCATAAAAAAATAATAGGTATTTTATATGACATTGTGGTTGATAGAAAAATGGCTAATTTCGCGTATGCGCAATTAGGATTATCTTTGTATAAGTTTAAGCAAGATTGTAATCTGGAAGAAAAAAATAATTTGTTGGAGGTTTTATACAAGTCTCTGGAATTTTTAATTAGAAATGGAAAATACCAAGAATCAGTTGAGTATGCAGATATCCTTCTAATGAATGGGTATAAGATAGCTTCAACGTATTCTTTTCTTGGCGATGCAAATTCTTATTTAGGGAAATTAGAAAAAGCAATAGAGGATTATACTAAAGCGATAGAAATCGATCCTCAAAATACGGAGACTTATCATAATCGTAGAGCTGCCTATTCAGATTTGGGACAATTGGACAAAACTATTGAAATTGATCCAAAGTATGCAAATGCTTACATTAATCGTGGAAATATTTATTCGGATTTAGACCAAAAAGAAAAAGCTATTGAAGATTATACTAGAGCCATAGGTATTAGTTCGAAAGATGCTTATGTTTATATTAATCGAGGAAACGCTTATGCAGAATTAAATCAAAAAGAAAGAGCTATCGAGGATTATACTATAGCTATAGAAATTGATTCAGAATATGAACAAGCATACAATTACCGTGGAATTGTTTATTGGAGTCTAGGTCAAAAAAAGAAAGCCATTGAGAATTACACTAAAGCAACAGAGATTAATCCAGAATACACAGATGCGTATATTAATCGCGGAATTGCTTTTTCAGAGTTGGACCAAAAAGAAAGAGCGATCGAGGATTATACAAGGGCGATAGAGATTGATTCAAAGGATGCGCATTCTTATACTTACCGTGGAATTATTTATTCAGACTTAGGTCAAAAAGAAAGGTCTATTGAAGATTTTATGAAAGCGATAGATCTTGATACTAATGACTCTAGCGGATTTTTTAATCGTGGAAATGCCTATTCAGAATTGGGAGATAAAGAAAAAGCTATAGAGGATTATACTAAAGCGATAGATCTTGATCCACAATTTGAAGATGCTTTTTATTATAGGGGCAACGAATATTTTGAATTGGGGCAAATAGAAAATGCTATTGACGATTACACAAAAGCGATTGAGATTAATCCGAAAAACGCAATTACATACTATAATCGAGGGAGTTCGTATTTACGCTTAGGCGAAAAAGAGAAAGCAATTGAGGATTACACAAAAGCAATTGAAATGAATCCAGCATTATCAAAAGTCTATCTTCATCGCGGAAATGCCTACTTGAGATTGGGGCAAATCAAAAAAGCTATTTTTGATTTTAATACTGTAATGGAAGTTAATCCCAGTTCAATACCTTCTTTGCGTGATGTATTAGAATCGTTCTTCCCGCGAATCAAATTTCCGAAATGGTGGAAGCGTAAATCAAAGTAAACCGATTTATAATTGTGCAAAGTATAATCAAAAATCACTGTCCAAAATAACTTACATAAACGCAAACAGAAAATTCCAATGCCTCTTGCAGATCAAAAAAAAATAGAACAAGAAACAATCCAAAAACTAATCGAACTCATCGTAACAAAGGTTGACCCAGATAAAATAATTCTATTCGGATCAAGAGCAACAGAAAACTTTCACAAGGATAGTGATTACGATTTGTGCATCATAAAGAAAGATGTGGCACATCGAAGGCAATTGGCGCAAGAGATATACAGATTATTGTATGGTTCTGGACTCAGCGTAGATGTAATTGTTGAAACTCCTGAAAAATTTTTAGAGTTAAAGGATAATCCATATTTAATCTACCAACAAATTGAAACCAAGGGGCGAGTGCTTTACAATAAACAAAGATCTAGCTGATGAATGGATGATATGAGGATATTTCGATTAACGCTTTTATTTTCGGCTTATCTCCTTCTCCAATTGCCTAATCTTTTCCACCATAATCTCGCCTGTGCCGATTAAGTAGTCATGGTGGTTAACGCATAGTAGCCAATTCATTTTTTCAGAGGCAAAATAATATTCGCCGATGCGGTAGGATTCTTCGATTATTTTTTGAATCGCTGTGAGTTTACCTTTGTAAAACCAGAACTTTGGCGTTTCATGCACTTGGTCACTTACAAAAAAAAGTAGATCCGTTTCTTTTCAAGAACTCTATTCAAATATTTGTGAGGATGTATTTTGCATTGGATAGAATAAGACTCTTGTGAAAAACATTCCCATTCCCAATACCAATGAAATTTATTCGTGTAATGAGTTACTTTTACAAAATTATTCTCGATCGTCTTTTGAATGTCCTGCCATTGATTTATTCCAACAGGTTTAAAATCATCTAAGGAGATATTCAGTCCATTCGAACGATAGGGGATATTGATGTTGTGGTGGTTCGATACAAAAAACCTAGATAGGATTATGTTGTTTATTCACCAATCGACCTCTAAATGTAGTCTAAAAAATCAAACTAAAACATATAGTCCGGTCCCAGAGCATTGAGTTTACTCAAAGTGCTGAATCGCCAATCAAATATTCTTCAACACATTCCGATACAATTCCAGCATAACATCATTTAGCCGCTCATGCCCTAGAATTTTAAGAGTAACATAAATCGTAGAAATCAAGACATTCGAATCCCCTGGAGTAGCGGCGATTCCGCGCACAATATTGCCATTAACCTCGATACTCGGAGCGACAAAAACAGCGTGGGAAAAAATTCTTCCGAATTCGCCGCGCTCTCGACCGGAGGAGAAAATCATATTGGAGGAAACTTGGCTTGTGAGGGAAAGAAGTGGATCTTGCTTAATAGAATTTAAAATCTCTTCTCGTGAAATTTCCTTTTCTAATTCCATTCTAAAACGAGTAATATGCATATACGGAGAGTTAACCGTCATTGCACTCGATGTTACCGGATATGATTGATTTACCGTAGAATAAAGCTCGTTTAGAAGTCTTGCATGATGGGTTCCATGCGTGCCTTCAGGAATTTGAAACAAAGGTCCTGTAACGTGCGGGTCATTTTTCGCCATATCCGCATCGCGGCGGATAATTACAAAATCCACACCTTTAATTTTCGCTTCAATCGTATGAAAGATTCTTATAATTGCTGCAAGCGTATGAGTATTACATGTGCTTATGTGAAAGAGTTTCTCTTTTGTGTCGTCAAGTATTCGTATATTATCAGGGAATAATAGCTGTTTGCCGAACTTGTGCTCGCTACCTTGAGCGATGAATGCTTTGCAATTGGGATAATTTTCTTTGGTGTATTCTGGAATTCTTTTTTCTGCAATTCCAGGTGGTGAACAATCTAGAATGATTTCACAGGACTTGCGAATTTCTTCTGCTGTGCGAACTACTTTAAACTCATTCCAATCAGAAGCTCTATTTAATTCGGTCTCTATAGGCACCGCTCCCATTTTGGTTAAATGTTCTAAGTGATAGACGTTTTCTGCATTGATTTTATATGGCTCAATTGCGATTGTTAATTCAGGAAGGTAATTCTTTAGCGAAAGAAAAAGTCCAGCAAGAGGCCAACCGATAACACCGACTCCTCTGATATAAATAATTCTATCTTTCATACAAGTCATCTTGGTAAATACTTGCACTCTGACAATCGGAAATAAAATAGCATTGTCGGTCTTTAAAAGATTAAAGAATACCACGGATGAACACGGATTCACACAGATAAAAGCAAGAAATATTAATACCATCCGTGTCTATATCTGTGTTCATCTGTGGTAAAAAATCTGTTCGTAACGAAGGGAATCCTATGAAACTAAAGAAACTATTAATTATCCTCTCTGTGGTTGCACTCATTGTATTAGCGAGATACTATGGTCTACAGGAATATTTGTCCTTTGAATCTCTAAAAAGTAATCGAGATTTGCTTAATAGTTATTATGCGCAAAATCAGCTTTTATTTATTTCGGCTTATATTTTACTTTATATAGTATCCGTTGCAGTTGCACTTCCTGGAGCGGCTATATTGACATTAGCCGGTGGAGCTTTGTTTGGAGTTATTACTGGAACACTTATTGTATCGTTTGCTAGCACGATTGGGGCAACTGCAAGTTTTTTAATTTCTCGTTATTTGTTTCGAGATACTCTTCGTGAAAAATTTTCTGATAAGTTAAATGCAATTGATAAAGGAATTCGTCGTGATGGAGCTTTTTATCTTTTTACATTGCGGATGATTCCGATTTTCCCCTTTTTCTTGATTAATGTTCTCATGGGGCTAACAGATATTTCGGTTTTAGTTTTCTTTTTTGTTTCCCAAGTTGGTATGTTACTTGGAACGATCGCCTATGTAAATGCTGGCACGCAGCTAGCGAGTATTAGCTCCTTGAAAGATATTCTTTCTCCTAATTTGATTTTTTCTTTTGTAGCACTTGGGATTTTACCCCTGATTGCAAAATCCATTATCTCTTATTTGCAAAACCAAAAGATTTACAAGAATTATAAAAAACCAAAGTCATTTGATTATAACTTAATCGTCATAGGAGCAGGTGCTGCTGGTCTTGTTACTTCTTATATAGCGGCTACCGTTCGTGCAAAAGTTGCTTTAATCGAAAAACATAAAATGGGTGGAGATTGTTTGAATTATGGTTGTGTCCCATCGAAGGCACTAATCGCGGTTGCTAAGAAAATCAACACCGAGAAAAAAATCGCAGAGTTCGGTCTCAAGTCTGCTAAAATTGAATTTGATTTCGCCACCCTCATGGATCGAGTTGCTAAGGTGGTGAAGAAAATTGAGCCAAATGATTCAATCGAACGTTATACGAAACTAGGGGTCGAATGTTTTTCGGGAGATGCAAAGATCATTAGCCCTTATATCGTTTCTGTAAATGGAAAAGAATATAGCACAAAATCAATCGTAATCGCATCTGGTGCAGAGCCTTATATTCCGAGTATCCCAGGTCTTAGTGAAATTTCTTATCTTACCTCGGAGACTCTATGGGGCTTACGCAAATTACCCAAGAGACTTTTAGTTTTAGGGGGTGGACCGATAGGTTGTGAATTGTCGCAGGCATTTTCAAGAATAGGTTCGGAAGTAACGTTAGTTGAAATGGGAGAGCGGATAATGCCAAAAGAAGACTTAGATGTATCTCTTTTCATGAAAGAAGTCTTAGAAAAGGAAGGTTTAAAGATTTTAACATCACATAAAGCAGTTGAATTTAAAAAAGGATGGAATAAGTCTGTAGTTTGTGAGGCTAATGGTAAAAAACTAGAAATTGAATTTGATGAAGTCCTATTAGCGATTGGAAGGAAAGCCAGGACGAAAGGGTTTGGAATGGAAGAGTTAGGAATTCGCCTTAATCCAAATGGAACCATTGAAACAGATGAATTTTTACGAACCAATTTTCCCAATATATTCGTATGCGGGGACGCGGCAGGTCCGTATCAATTTACCCATACTGCTTCCCACCAAGCTTGGTATGCTTCGGTCAATGCGCTCTTCGGAATTTTTAGAAAATTCAAAGCGGATTACAGCGTTATTCCGTGGGCGACTTTTACTGATCCAGAAGTTGCTCATGTTGGTTTAAGTGAAGCAGATGCAAAAGAAAAGAATCTAGATGTAGAAGTGAGTCGTTACGATATTGGCGAGCTTGATCGTGCCATTGCAGACGGAGAGGCGAATGGATTTATAAAAGTATTAACCCCAAAAGGCTCGGATAAAATCCTTGGGGTAACGATAGTCGCCTCACATGCAGGCGAATTGCTCGCCGAATATGTGCTTGCCATGAAACATGGATTAGGATTAAATAAAATTTTAGGGACAATTCACACTTACCCTACCATGTCCGAGGCAAATAAATATGTAGCGGGTAATTGGAAGAAGGCGAATAAACCGGAAAAATTACTTTCTTATGTAGAAAAATTTCATAAATGGAGAAGAAGATGATTCGAATTAGCTTTGTATTTATTCTCGCTTTAGTTTTCACAACGCAGGTTATCGCATTTGACCATTCACATAAAACATTCGATACCATTTTAAAAAAATATGTAGCGAATGGACGAGTAGATTACAAATCGTTAAAGAATGATACAAGTCTTAAAGTTTATTTGGACTCCCTTTCTGCTGTCAAACTTGCGGAATACAACGGTTATTCCAAGGAACAAAAGCTAGCATTTTTAATCAATGCTTACAATGCTTTTACGATTCAATTGATTTTAGACAATTATCCTTTAAAAAGTATTCGGAGTATAGGAATATTACCATTAGCAGCTTGGAAAAAAGAATTTTTTACTTTATTTGGTGAAGAAAAAAGCCTTGGTTGGATTGAGCATGAGAAGTTGCGAAAGGATTTTGACGAACCACGAATTCATTTTGCAATTGTATGCGCTTCTATTGGTTGTCCTCCCTTAATCAGTGAAGCATACACCCCTGAAAAATTAGAAGTTCAATTGCAGTTTGTGATGACAAATTTTTTAAACGACTCCACAAAAAATCGGTATGATGCAGAATCGAATACTCTTTCTATATCACCTATTTTTGATTGGTTTAAAGAAGATTTTACAAAAAGGGGAAGTTTGCTAGAATTTATCCAAACTTCTATGAAAGTAAAAATTAATTCAGATCCAAAAATTAAGTATACCTATTATGATTGGAATTTGAATGAAAAAAAGTAAAAAATGCTTTTCCGATTCTGTCTAAAATAAAAAAGTCATTATAGTCCTATGTCAACTCTTGACCTAATGAACAAACTCAAATTATCGAACCTAAATGAAAAACCAGTCATTTTATGTGTAGACGATGAATTAATCATTCTTTCTTCGCTAGGACAGCAACTCAAAAAGAAATACGGTCGTGAATTTTCTGTCGAGGCAGTGGATTCAGCGGAAATGGCTCTCGAGATTGTCCAGAGATGCAACGAAGAAAATATAGATATACCGGTCGTAATTTGTGATCGTTTGATGCCCACAATGAGCGGAGATGATCTACTCATTTTAATCCACAAAACAAATCCTGATACTAGAAAAATTTTATTAACAGGTCAGGCTTCTACTACTAGCATCACGAATGCGGTTAACAATGCAAATCTCTATCGTTATATAAATAAACCATGGAGCAACCAAGAGTTATTATCCTCTATTGATGAAGCATTATCATCTTATTATAATGATAAATTTTTAGAAGAGAAAACATTAGAACTTGAAAAAAATCTTCTCTTTGAAGAGATCAAATACAAAAATTTAGTCGAACAAATGTCTGGGGCTATTTATATATTAACCACTGATGCAAATAGAGAATTTTTATTTCACAGTCCTCAAATTTTAAAAATTACTCATTTTACTAAAGAAGAATTTAATTATGAACTGTGGGTAAGTCGCATTCACCCCGAAGATAGAGATATTATCTTAAATAATTTTAATTCTTTTCCGCCTGCTAGAAAAACGTTTTTAGTCGAATATAGATTTTATCGAAAAGATGGAGAGTTAATCTGGTTAGAAGAGGATGTGACTATTATCTACAAAGATAAACTTCCCTTTTTATTTCAGGGAATTCGA
Source organism: Leptospiraceae bacterium (assembly GCA_017996175.1). GTDB lineage: Bacteria > Spirochaetota > Leptospiria > Leptospirales > Leptospiraceae > UBA2033. Next base: position 8,063 of record JAGOHK010000098.1, on the reverse strand, counting down.
AATGATATAACGAATCGAAAGATCGCTGAGGATAAATTACGATTATACGCTGAGGAAATAGAAAAGGTAAATCAAAAACTTCTAAAAGCATTTGACCAAGCGGAACATGCGAATAAATCCAAGTCTGAATTTTTAGCAAATATTACACATGAATTTAATACTCCTCTCAATTCTATCCTAGGTTATTGCCAATTGCTCGAAATGGAGCAGATTGGAAAATTGAATGAAAAACAAGCTAAATTTATTTCTTATATCTATGAAAGCGGCAATCACTTATTAGCCTTAGTAAATACGATTCTCGATTTTTCTAAAATAGAAGTAGGGAGAGTGCTAATTGAAAAAGTAGAATTTGATTTAGGCGCACTTGTAAAAGAAGTTATTAATTCTCAAATCACGATTGCAAACGAAAAAGCAATTTCAATTCAGTTAGAAAAGGATGACTCTTCTAATTACGAAATTTTTGCTGATCGTACTCGTATGAAACAAGTTCTAATTAATTTAATGAGTAACGCGATTAAATTTACACCTGAGGTTAAGAAAGTTGGATTTAAAATTTTTAAAGATACAAAAAACACAATTTTACAGTGCTGGGATGAGGGTATTGGAATTCCACAATCTGAGTTGGCGCGCGTTTTTGAACCATTTGAACAAATTAGAAATAGCTTTACTGTAAAAACCAAGGGAACAGGACTTGGACTTTCTATTGTAAAAAGTATTTTAGATTTACACGGATTTTCGATTGAACTAACAAGCGAAGAATTAAAAGGAAGTACTTTTACAATTACAATTCCAAGTAAAAACTCTTAAATACTCAGCGAAAAATATAGCAGTAACTCTTAATATTCACTTTACTAGAAATAGTTTTAATTTTAGTTGTTAAGTGAGAGTTCGTATCAGGATAATTCTCATTATTTACGACTCCAAATTTTAAAATATATTGAGGGAAATATGATAGTTAAAGAATATCCATCGTTAACCAAACTACACTGGGAAGAAGATGTTAAAGCAGTTAGAGCTGAATGGACAACTTTTTCGATTAAGTTAGATCAGTTTAAAGAAATTCTAGATTTCTATTTGAACTATGCATCGGAAAAGAAAATAAAAAATTGGATAGTTGATTCTGCTAATACAGTTGGATTTGTTTCCGATGAAATCAATGCATGGTTACAATCAGAATAGTTTCCACTTGCTCTAAAAAAAGGAATTACTGCATTCATTACTATCGTTCCTAAGAGCGCCATCACCCAATTATCCAATGACTCATGGCAAGCAACGATCGGGGAAGGTTTTACCGTTCTCAATGTCGCTAACTTAGACGAAGCCAAAAAGTGGATTAAAGAAAACAGCTAACAGGAATTAGGGTTGTGTAAAAATATAAACCTCTCTAGCGAAAATTTGTTTTTACACAGCTTCATTTTCACTCATCGTGATTTGAACAATTTGTTTAAATTGAAATCCTTCTACTTGGTAAATACATTTACAAGCAGTAATCCCTTTATTCTCAATATATAGCTTGTGATTATGACCTTCGACTAATTGTGGTAAGCCGAGACTTATATCAGAAAGTTGCATTCTTTTCTTTGCGTCTCCCACGATAATATTCACTAGTTCACAAAGAGAAGAATTAATTAGTTCCTCTGTTGGTTCTACTTTCATTCGTAGAAAATGTTTTGCATAAAATTTAGCAGACTCTATAGCAGTCCCGAGAGTAACTAAAATTTTTAAATTAGAATTCGAAAGTGATATAGTCGCAGAAATGTCAAAAAAATCTTCTGAACGGTCTTCTTCCAATAATTCAATTTTTTTTTCTTTCAAAATTTTCCCGAAAACAAATAGACTGGACTCTTTAATTATACTTAGGTAGTTCTCTGTTACTGTCATACATACCTCTGGGCGATTTCCCAGAATGCATCTGCATCAAGCGGTTTTGTCAAAAAATTATCTAATCCGGCGTCTAACGCTTCTTGCACTTTCGACGCTTCTCCTTCAGACGTAATCATTATGAATGGAGTGGTTACACCCGATTTTCTTACAGTTTTGAAAGCCTCCAATCCGTCCATTTCTGGCATATTCCAATCAATTACAATTAATTTGATTTGTTCTGTTTTTACTTTGTTTACAACGTCTGTTCCTGTTCCTGCTTCAATAATATCTGACTCCGAAACTCCATTTTCGATTAAGATAGATTTTTGAATAAATCTTTGTGCTGGTGAATCGTCTGCGATTAATATTTTCATTGGTTTTCCTTTATGAGATTTTCTAAAATTTTGCTACTTATGAGAGTGATTAATTCATTTTGATTTTCGTTTAAGCCTTCTATTGGCTTTATTTTTCCTTTTAAAACTAAGTAAGGTGGAAGTTGTTTAAAATTCAATTCCTTTATTCCTAGAATTCTATCTACTAAAATTCCAAACCTTCGATTTTCTATTCTCAATAAAATTATTTTTTCTGATTTTTCAAGATTTGTTAGAGAAAAGATTTTGGCAAGATTAAATACTTTTGTTTTCACACCTAAATGCTCAATTTCAAAAATATTTTCTTTATTTGAATAATCATTATTATCCTCTAAACTCATTGCACTTAATACAAGTTTATTTTCAAGTGCAAATTTCCAATTTGCGATTGTAAAAACAAGTGTTTTCATATTGAATTTGAAATAAAATGAGAAATAGTACTCGGAATTTCTTCTAGAGAGACTATCCGGTCGTAAACTTTTGCATCTATACAAGCCTTAGGCATTCCATAAATAACAGAAGACTTTTCATCCTGGACAATACAAATTCCTTCGTTTTTTTTGATTGAACGCATTCCATCTAATCCGTCATTTCCGATTCCTGTCATAATTACTCCAATGACATCATTTCCATAAACTTCAGAAATTGACTTCATAGCAATATCAATATTTGGAATAAAACTGCTACCCCTTTGTTCGGGGTTAATAATACGAATCCTCTCGGACTTATCAAAGATAAGATTTTTTGCGCCCGGGGCAAGATAACAATGATTATTCTCAATTTCTTCAAAGTCAACTGCTTCAGTAACTTTAATTTTTGAAATTTTATTTAGATTTTCCGCAAAGGACTTTGTAAATATTGGCGGCATGTGCTGGATTAAAAAATACGTAATCGGTATTTCTTCCTGTACGGGTATTAATGGAAAAATTTTATTTAAAGAAGATGGACCACCTGTAGATGCGCCAATGACTACAATTTTTCTTTTGTGATTATGGTCTTTTTTAGCTTTGATGCTAGTCGGCGCTATATCTGACTTACCCGCTAAATGTTTTTTTCTAGAAATTACTTTTACCCAGGAAGCAAGTTCTAATTTTTCATGGAGGACTTTGCGTGTGCTTTCCATTTCTTGTAAATTTGGTTTTAAAATAAAATCAACTACACCAAGAGCAAGTGCCTTGATTGTTTCCTGACTGTTCTCTTTGGAAAGACTGGAAAATATGACAATGGGGAGTGGGGATTCTTCCATGATTTGTTTCGTTGCTTCTAGTCCACTCATGATTGGCATTTCAATATCCATAAGAACTACATTTGGGGAATTTTTCTTGATAAATTGAATAGCCTCTTGACCGTTATGCGCTATACCTGCCACTAAAAATTTATCACTAGACAAAATGAGTCTTGAAACGATTTCACATATAGAAGGAGAATCATCCACTATCAAAACTTTTATTTTATTACTCATGATATTTTTTAGATTCCACTGAATTTACTTAAATTTAAGATTAGTACTGCATTGCCATTTTGATCAATCGTTGTTCCTGAAAAATAAGCTAAGGCTGAAATTTCTTTCGGTAAAGGTTTGATTACGATTTCTTCTTTTTTGAGTATTTTATCTACAGTAAACGCAATTAAAGAATTTTTCATAATTAGGATACTCAGTTTCTCTGTGTTACTTTCTATATTTTTTTTAAAAGGATGTAAAATTGAATTTAAGGACTTAACCAAAAAATAGTTTCCGAATCTTTGGATGAATTTATCATCTCCCATTTTTTCAATTGAGTGGATTTCAATTTTTTCTGTTGCACGAATATGAGTAAGGGGTATAGCATATTTGTCGCTACCAGTTTGGATATATAGAACATTTTCCATACTGAGGCTAACAGGGATTATGATAGTAAACGTACTTCCAGCGATATGATTTTGAGCAGCAGTGACTGTTCCTTTTAGGTTTTTGGTATTCTGCAAAACTACATCTAGTCCAACACCTCTTCCTGATATGTCGGTTACTAGATCTTTTGTGCTAAAACCGGGTAAAAAAATTAATTGGATGACTTCGCTTTCTGATAAATTTTCTAAATCCTCTTTTTTCTTTAAACCCTTTGTTATCGCTTTTGTTTTAATTTTTTCTAGGTCAAATCCTCCACCATCATCCACAACTTTTATATGAATTTCAGAACCGGATTTGCTTGCGGAAATGGTGAGAGTGCCTACTTCTGATTTTCCTTTTTGTTTACGTTGCAATTTTGTTTCGATTCCGTGGTCTACCGAATTTCTTACCAAATGCATCATTGGATCGGAAATTTCTTCTAAGATTTTTTTATCAATTTCCAATTCCCCATTTTTCATTTCGAGGTTTACTTCTTTTCCTAGTGATTTCGCCAAATCCCTGACAACTCTAGGGAAACGACTCCAAAGTGAATTTAAGGAAACCATTCTTGTACTAATAAGTCCGTTTCGAATCTCTGAGGAAATCTGCGAAGTTAAATTCAGTTTATCCTCTAAGTCTGATGTGATTTGAAAATATCTGTCTTTTAATTGTGAGATATTAAGGGAGTAATCGTGATTAACCTCGTTTGTTTTATTTACAGAGTCATTTATTTTATCGACTAAGTTTTTGAATTCTAGGTTTAGGTTTGCAAATTGTTTAAAAATTTCTTTTTTTTGAATAAGTGTTAAATGAAGTTCGCCAGACCAATTCATAATAGAATCCAATTTGTCCATGGCAACTCTTACATATTTATCTGACTGATTTGGATTTGAGTGAGTTGTCAGTGATTCTACTTTTACTTCCTTAGATGTTGTTACACCTGATTCCCCACGAAGACAAACCTGAATAAGATAAATCATATCACTTATTTCAGATTTGCGTAATTCAGAAACTTGCCCTATATCGCAGTAGGTTTTTTAATAGATCGAGTGATTTATAAGATATATCAATTATCAAATCAGAGACAACTAGGGATTTATCTCTGAGCTTACTCAAAAGAGATTCGAATTCATGCGATAAGGAGTTAATATCGGTTAACCCGATAGTCGCTGAATTTCCTTTGATCGTATGCACTGCTCGAAATATCTTTGCAATCTGCTCTTCATCGGAAGGATTTTTCTCTAACTCTACGAATTCATTTTCTAAACCATCTAATATTTCTGAAATTTCAGAGACAACCATTTCAATAATCTTGGGATCTTCCGCAATTTTTTCTCCCGTGGTTTCTTTTTTGAAATTTTCCTCTGTAAGTTTTTTGAAATCATAAAGTTGGTATTTTAGTCGGAGAGGATTATGATTGTAAAACTCTGCCTCCGTTTGATTCGGTTTTACTTTAGTGAATTCAGAGAAAAATTCTTTTAACTCATTTAGCTCAGATTGAATCACGGAAGGGTGTATTTGTAATTCATGAATTTTTTTAAAAAACTTTAAGATTGCATTCAGTAAATCGAAAACTTTAAACCATTTGAAAGTTTTGAATTCCATCTTTAATTCATCTAGGAATAGAATTATTTTTTCTGATTCTCCTTCTTGGTTTTTTTCCAAAAACGAAATGGAGGAAATGATTTGCGATTTTGTATTTAGAATTCGAACAATAACTTCTTCTTCCATCAGATCACCTTTCTTCGTACTTTTGAAACTGTTCCGACTCCAAAATTCCTGAAATGGAAAGTATAAAAATAGATTCAGAGTTTTCCTCTTTTTTATAAATTCCTTTTAGAAATTCTTTTGCAGTGAGTTGAAAGTTGGAATCTACCGCGTAAATCTTATTAGCCTGAATTTTTTGAATAGAGGATACCTCCTCAACTAGAATTCCAAATAAATTAGAGCCGTTTTTCAAAATCAGCAATTTGTTTTTAGCCGCTTCGCTTTTATTTAACTTTAAAAGTATATCTAACTGGAATACAGTGACAAGATGATTTCTAAAATTAAAAATTCCGGCGATAAAATCTTCTGTAAAAGGAACCGGTGTAATATTTGTAACAGGCAAAACTCTCTTAGCCTCTACTAATGAAATTGCAAATTGATGACCACTTAACTTAAAAAGAATATAACTTTCCTCTACTGAAGTTTCGAAGTGAGTCTCTGAATCGAAGTCGAGGGAGTTTGTATTGGATTCTAACATAATAACCTCAAATTCCTAACTTTCTATAAAATACACAATGACCTGAATGAATTGTTTCCAGTTCAGCCTCCATTCCAAAAATCGTTTCCGAAGGACCAATAAAAATATATCCACCCGTGTTCAGATTTTCGACCATCTTTTGAATTACCTTAGATTGTACTTCTGGTTTGAAATAAATTAATACATTCCTACAAAATATAATATCAAATTTTTCCTGAAAATTGGATTGTAAAAGATTATAAACTTTGAATTCCACTTGTGACTTTATGAGGTTACTCACTAGTAACCGGTCATGCTTTATAATGCAGTAATTATCTAAAAGTATTCGATATGCCTTGGAAAGATTACGGTCTAATTCTTTTAGAGAATATACACCATTTTGCGCAAACTCGATTACGTTCTTAGAAATATCTGTGCCTGTAATGCTGATATTTCTATGTTTTGCCTGAATATTTTCTGTATTGATGAGTTTTCTAGCGCGCAAGTAAAGTTCTCTGTCTAAAAATTCTTCTAGTAGAATTGCAATAGAATAAACTTCCTGTCCGTAACTACAGGCAGCACTCCAAATCCTAATCGGTTTATCAGGATTATCCCCGAAAAAGGAAGGAAATATTTCGTTATAGAGAATGTCAAAATGTTCCGCATGACGATAAAAGGAAGTTTCATGGTTTGAAAAAATATGAATTAAATCTTCTAATTGGGAAGCATTAACAGAAAATTTAGGATTGAAATCGAGTGCAATATCTAGAATCGTATTAATCTCTTTTTCTAAAAGTTCAAACCTAGAACGTGTAAGTTCCAATCCTACATTTTTATGTAAAAATTCGGACACATACAAATACAAATCCTGTTTTTGATTATTCAATATTTTTTTCTCTGCCACGATAGTTGACATATCTTACTCAAGTTTAAATTTTTCTGTTAGACTGAGGAGAATTTCGGATAACCCGTGGAGTTGAGAAGCAAGCTCTGACATTTGATTTAGGGCTTGGACAGATTCTTTAGATGACCTAGAAATATCTTCTATACTTTTCGTAATTTCTTCTGAGCCTAAAGACTGCTGTTGAGTTGCATAAGAAATTTGTTTTACTAGTTTGGCGGTAGCCTCAAATGCTGTTACAACTTCCTCTAAAGCCTGTCCTGCAAAAATAGACACTTCATGACTTTTCTGAACTCCATTGTAACTTGATTCAACTGTTTTATCAATTTCTTGAATTCCTTTGAGAAGTGAATTAATTGTGAGTTCAATTTCTTGCGCAGAGCTAGAAGATCTATCAGCGAGTCGTCTGACTTCATCGGCTACTACCATGAAACCTTTTCCATATTCCCCGGCAGACGCAGCTTCGATAGAGGCATTGATCGCCAGCATATCAGTCTTATCCGCTATATCAATGATGATCTTTAAAACTTTTCTGATTTCATTGGAAGCATTATTCAAATCATTTAATTTGGTTTTTGCAATTCCCATATCTGTTTGTACGGATTCGAGTGACTCACGGGATTCTTTTGTTTTTTGATGACCTTTTTTGGCAATGTCAATTGTTAAGTTTGCTTGTTCACTTACACGAATAGAATTTTCTGAGACTTGTTTAATTGATTGAGAAATTTCTGTAATCGAAGTTACACTATCATTAATTTTTTCGGAGAGAGTTTCGAATGTTTGATTAATCTGGGTCGAAGAAGTAGAGAGTTCACTTGCGGATGACGCAAGATCAAT
>JAGOHK010000097.1 GCA_017996175.1 Leptospiraceae bacterium | reverse complement strand
CCTTCCAAGAAATAGTGAATCGCTAATTTATCTTGCAATGGTTTCATTAATGGCGAAAAGAATATCAGGTTTTTCTAATACACGCAAGCTTACGAAACGTTAGACGGCTTTTCAGACACGCTCTAACACATGACTTACCCAACTGTCTGCTTTTTTTACTCCAATCATTAATCCATATATTAATGATACAAAGTGAATTGCCAAAAAAATGAAAGCGCCTGCAATAACTAATCGAATTCTAATTTGAATCAATGTTGAAATAAACATCAGAAAATAATACATCATAGAAGGATTTTTCAGAAAATAATTAAAATTATTAGGACTCTGGAGATGGTTCCATGCTAACATCATTGCGGTTAATACAAAGTAATCCGCTATTAGAGTAATATAACCGAAAGTCATATTTAATTTTAGATTTTTTTTCTTCAATACAAAAGTATGAAGCACGGTTATGAATAAATAAATGAATAAACCGTATGCATATATCTTAAATCCTTTTATTTGTAATTCGGAGTCATCGATAGTAAAAATATTTGCGATACCACCAATTATAATAAATAAGAAAAATATATATCGAAATTTATTAGCAATAACAGCACCATTTTCTTCTTCCTCTTCCAAAATTTTTCGGACTGAGGTAGACATTAAATTTCTATCTAGACTTCGCTTTATATCTTCAATTATTTTCATTCTAAATCAAATCCTTCCTCTAACTTAATAGATCCAGGGCTATCTTCCTTCGGACTTACATTATCAGGGTCAAAATCCTCTTTAGGGTCAAAATCCTCTTTGTCATCCGGTTTTATTTCTATTATTTGTTTCTTATCTGCGTCAAATCGTGCGTATCCGATGAATGCACTTTCTTTCAAACATTTACTTTTTTTATCTCCTTCAATTTCTCTTACACAACCTAGTTTTTGATTTGGATCAAAAATATAAATATCAGGACCTCCACCCTTGGTAATCATTCCATCTCCCCATGTATTAGATCCAGCAGCGCGCATAACACCCGTTGTATCCATTCCCATATAAATCATAACATGACTTACACCCGGATCTCGGTCTGAGGGAACGTTATACGAATTTTCCCAGTATAGTAAATCTCCGAATTGTAATTGTTTTTTTAATTCTTCGGTATTCACCTTATTATCCGCAGTTCGAGGAGGTTCGAACATCCAGCCTTTTTCTTTAAAAAAATTATACTGCGAATAAGAATCACGTGGCATTGTTTTACTGAGTGCTTTGCTATATAGGTATTGCACTGTTCCTGAGCAATCTAACTTAACAGGTTTATTACTATCAGGCGGAGTCCATGCTTTGGAATATTTTATGTCAAATGCAGCAAGCCATTCGGTGGTTTTCATTAGATTATCTTTTTCGGCTTTGGATAATTCTGCTGCGAGTGAAATTGTAAATAGGAATACGATGACAATTAGTTTCATAGCAGTCATCGTATTTAATTTATCTGAATTGCAAGAAAATTTTATTTATTTGAATAGATCTGATCAAAGAGTCCCTTGTCACTAAAATGTTTTTCTTGTGCTTTTTTCCAACCACCTGCAATTTCATCTATTGTAAAAAGTTTCACTTCTTTGAAAGTAGATTTGTATTTTTTTAAAACAGATTCTAGAGTGGGACGATAGAAATTTTTTGCGGCTAATTCCTGAGCTTCAGGAGAGTAAAGATATTTTAAATATTCTTCCGAAACTTCTCTGGTTTTGTGTTTATCTACGTTTGCATCAATTAAGGCAACTGGTGGTTCTGCGTAAATGCTAATGGAAGGAACGATAATTTCAACTGGGTCGTTAGTGCCTGCTTCTTTTAAAGAAAGGTAAGCTTCATTTTCCCAAGCGATTAAAACATCGCCTATCTTTCGATTCACAAAAGTAGTTGTTGCTCCCCTTGCGCCTGAGTCTAATATTTTTACATTTTTAAATAGAGCGGTTACGAACTCTTTTGCTTTCATTTCAGCCGTAGTTGAATTTTTATTTCCCTTTAGCGCATAACCCCATGCTGCCATATAATTCCATCTTGCTCCGCCGCTTGTTTTGGGGTTTGGCGTAATTATCTCCACCCCTGGTTTAATTAGATCATTCCAATCTTTAATTCCTTTTGGATTTCCCTTTCTTACTAAAAAAACAATAGTAGAACTATAAGGTGAGCTATTACGTGTTAGCCTCTTTTGCCAATCGGGTGGAAGTCGTTTTGATTTATCTGAAATAGAATCAATGTCATAGGCTAATGCTAGAGTTACCACATCAGCTTCCAATCCATCAATCACGGAGCGTGCTTGTTTGCCCGAGCCACCATGTGATTGTTTAATATCAATTTCTTTACCGGATTTATTTTTCCAATATTTTGCGAATAATTCGTTGTAGCCTCTATAAAACTCTCTGGTAGGATCGTAAGAGACATTCAAAATGGAATCCTTCGCAGTTACTGTGTTTGTTATTGCGAGGAGTAGAACAGTTAAAAATATTTTTATTCGATTTTTCAAAATTTACCTGCCAATTAAAAGACTTTTCTCAAATAGTAAGTCATTTTTTACTTTCGTAGCATTTAGTCAATGATACCTGAATGAAAATTGTATCGTTTAAACTACCAAGATAAAGGCATATACCTTACATAAAAAAATCTTCGGTCTAATTTTTTCCTCAGACTAGAGTGCGCGAGAGTATATTAAACTCGATTCTCGGGAAAATATTTTTAGTAATTTTATAACTGAAATAGTAGAGCCTCTTCCGTTTTAATAGTTATGTTTTTTTTTGCATTGACATTGCTGTGTAGGGAATAAGACTAAAAGTGGGAAAACTAAATGACTGCAATAGTTCAATGGCTTGAATCTATATTCAATTTTCTTCCTCTTTCACTTTTAGAGGTATGGGGAAGTTTTGGATATATTGTTGGATTGATTCTAATGGTTGCATCTTATGGTGGATTTACATTTCGACCAAATGGAAAATGGGGGTTCGGTAGAGAAAAACAAACTTGGGATATTCAAGCATTACTCAGTATTCCTTTTACTTTCGTTCTTATTTTTATTACAGGTTATGTTGGATCCTTTATAGTTTTAGTACCGGGTGCGCAAACATTTGAATCTCTAAAAGATCTCTCCGTTTTTCTTTGTATCGTTTTATTTGGTTATCCTGCTCTTATTGCAGTACCGTTTGCATACGGACTTTCTGATTTAATGGAAGGTGTTCCGCCTAACTTCCTGTTAGACTGGATTGTGGGGTATTTCATTAATCCAGCGTGTTTTTGGGTTGCTTATCAACTGATTGGTCGTGATCCTGATTTTCGAAAGATTCGCACTTGGGGTTGGTATTTTATTTTTGTTATTATTTTCATGATTATAGAGCCAGAGCTTTGGGGTTATATTTGTTCTGATAAATTTACAACAGAAATTTCTTACCGCAATATTACACCTGCACTATTTTTTACTACCTCTATAACATGGATCATTGCGCCATTTGCCATGTTAGCTGTATATCCCTTAGCAAGAAAATACAAAATGTTTTGGGCAGAAATTCGAGGTCATGTAAAGGAAAAGTTTTTAACTTATAAAGACAGTAATGATGAGAAAGGAAAATCTCAATCTGATGGCTTTGGACAAAGTATTCCAATTCGGATATTCCTTGTTACCCCCATTATTGCAATCGTGCTTATAATGATAGGAACTACTGCCTATTTAACCCTAAGTAGTGCAGAGGTTAGTATAAATAAGCTTGCGAGTAGTTTACATCAGGAAATCTCAGAGAACATTAATTTGCAATTGGATGATTATATAGCGAAGTCCGCTAAATTGAGCGAAAATGAGCGCAATGTACATATCAGTTCACTATTAAAGAAAACAAATATAGCTAAACATGGAAAAGCATTTATCATTGATCGAAGTGGAAAACAAATAGCTTCTTCCTTTGAAAGTATTTCTGATGCAAATGAATCTTTAATCACTATGAATAAGGATTTAGTTGTTCAAAATGCAATAGAACATTTGACTCAATTTTATGGAAGTCCGCAAGAATTAAAGAATATGGCTCAGTTTCAGTTCGATGTAGTAACAGCAAAACCTTTATCACGTGAAACGTGGCTAACACAAGCAACCCCATACGAGGATAACGATAAAAAAATCGATTGGATTGTAATTACTTCTATGCCTGCTGCTTATTACCTGGCAGGAGTCAAGCAGGGTAATAGTAAGTCTGCGATGATTTCCGCGATTGCACTTACTTTATCACTATTATTAACAGCCCTTTTGGCAGGTATTGTAGCTATCCCTATTCGCCGTATATCATTAGCCACACAAGCAGTCGCCATGGGTGATTTGAGCCAAAGGGTTCCAAGTAGTAGGCTAGAGGAGTTAGGAACGTTATCCGCTTCCTTTAATAACATGGCAAAACAATTAGAGGAATCTTTTTTTCAGACAAAGGCAAGCGAAGAAAGATTTCGACAATTGGCGGAAACAATCCAAGAAGTATTCTGGATTACAAATCCCCAGAAGAATCAAATAATCTATGTTAGCCCCGCATACCAAAAAATTTGGGGGCAGGGTGTAGAGAGTCTTTATGCAGATCCGGAAAATTGGATTAAAGCCATTCATTCAGAAGACAAAGATACAACAATTGCAGCATTAAAAGAGCAAATGAAGGGGAATACGTATAATACGGAGTATCGAATTATTCGACCAGATGGGTCTATTCGCTGGATTCATGATATGGGTTTTCCAATTAAAAATGAACTTGGTAGTATTGATAGAATTGTGGGTGTTGCAAGAGATATTACAGAACGAAAACAGGCAGAAGCAACTATTCTCGACTTAAATACAAGCTTAGAAAAAAAAGTAGAACAAAGAACGGAAGAACTAAGAAAATCTAATTTAGATTTATCAGATGCTGTAAAAAATTTACAGAAGACAATGATGGAACTAAAAGGTACACAAGACCAACTATTACAAACAGAAAAATTAGCAGTCTTAGGTCAATTAGCCGCAGGTATGACACATGAGTTAAATACACCGTTAGGCGCTATCGTATCTTCGAATAGAGGAATTCTTGATACACTCCGTAATGAGATTAGTGAAATTCCGGAAATCCTTACAAAGTTAAATGAAGATGATTATAAAAAATTTAAAATTATCCTGAAAGAGAGTTTGAAGGATGCAGAAAAATCTGAAAACCTACCGAGCAGAGCTATTAAAAAAGAATTAGCTCAGACTTTAAAAGCTGCTGGGTTTGAAGATTTTGATGATTTAAGTACATCCCTAATTGATATTGGTGTGCATAAAATAGGAGAAAGTTTAATTGATTTGGTTCGAACAGATAAACGAAAAGAAATCATTTCTGTTGTATCTTTTCTTTCTACTATTCTCAGGCTAAGCAATGTTATCTCCATTGCAACAGGAAAAGCATCTCATGTTGTAGATGCTTTGAAGAATTATTTGAATCCAGATGGGATTGGAAATGAAAAAGAAGAAATTTCACCAGTAGATATTATTTTTGAAATCGAAACCATTTTAACTCTTTATCATGGCAAAATTAAGTATGGAGTTGAAGTAATCAGGAATTATGAAACGAATGAGAAATGTTTGGGGAATGGAAATAAACTCAACCAAGTTTGGATAAATATATTAAATAATGGTTTACAATCCATGAAGTATAAAGGTAGGTTAGAAATTGGAATTGTAAAAAGGGAATCTTGGATTGTAACATCTTTCACAGATTCAGGAGAGGGGATTCCTGCCGAAATTCAGAGTCGAATTTTTGATCCTTTCTTTACTACCAAAAAACATGGAGAAGGAATTGGACTGGGCTTGGATATATCTAAGAAAATTATTGAAAAGTTAGGTGGAAAGATTGATTTTGAAACTGCGCCTGGGAAAACAAAATTTAATGTTTGGCTGAGGGCGGCTGAAATTAATTCATAGGGGTTAAAAGATTGGAAACTGTAATTAGAGAACGTGCAATACTATGTGTAGATGATGAACCAATTATTTTAATTTCCTTAAAACAGGAATTAAAGAAAAAATTTGGGAATCGTTTCAATTATGAAACTGCAATGAATGCTGATGAGGCAATGGAAGTTGTAGATGAACTGGCAGGAAGTGGGATTAGTGTAATTTTGATCCTCTCTGATTGGTTAATGCCTGGAATTAAGGGAGATGAGTTTTTAATTAGGGTTCATCAAAAATATCCAAAAATTCAATCAATTCTAATCACAGGACATGCGGATGAAAAAGCAATGGAAAGGGTAAAAAAAGAAGCAGGCACATATACTGTTTTACCAAAACCATGGAATTCCAATCAATTAATGGAGGCGGTCGAATTCTGTTGTAGTAGGGTTTAATTTACATTTTTTTTTTAGTAACTGAGGTTACGCAAAAAAGAAATTTACGAAAATGAAACCTAATTTAAGAATATTAGATAAAGCTAATGAATAAGCAGGTTTGGGCGGCAGCCCAAGCGATGCACTGAGCGAATGTCGAAGTGTCGCCGACAGGCTCCCTATCTCTCACCTCAACGCGCTTGCGCGTAAGGTAAGTTAGTAAAACATTCTTTCTGGTATTCCAATCATCTTAGAGTAATATATTTGACAAAAAGTTTAATATATTGGAAATGGTATCCATGTTCTTTAACCAGAAAAAAAATAGGAATCCATTCCAAATAAGAAAAGAGTTTCAAAAATGAATAAAAATTTGAATACCTCTGAGTCCTTTTGGGTAAAGTTTTTATTAACCTTCCTTGCGTTGCTTTTTATTCTGATAGTTTTAATTGTCCCTTTACTCTCTATTTTTATTTATGCATTTGAAAAAGGATACGAAGTATATATCGAAAGTATTACTGATCCAATAGCAGTATCTGCTATGCAACTTACATTTCTGGCTGTATTTTTTACAGTTCCTCTCAATCTGATTTTTGGAGTTGCTGCATCTTGGGCAATTGCACGATTTGAATTTATTGGAAGAAATTTACTCATTAGTTTAATTGATATTCCTTTTTCTGTTTCTCCTATTATCTCTGGTATGATCTATGTTCTTATTTTTGGAACGCAGGGTTACTTTGGAGAATATTTATATAACCATGATATTAAAATTATATTCGCTACTCCCGGAATTGTTTTAGTAACTATATTTGTAACTTTTCCATTCATTGCTAGGGAGTTAATCCCTATTATGCAATCACTTGGTTCAGAAGAAGAGGAAGCAGCAATTATCCTTGGGGCAACTGGTTGGCAAACTTTCTGGAAAGTAACTTTACCAAATATAAAATGGGGTATTCTTTATGGGGTCATTTTATGTAATGCAAGAGCAATGGGCGAATTTGGTGCAGTGTCTGTAGTTTCCGGTCATATACGTGGGCTAACAAACACAATCCCCTTACATGTAGAAATTCTCTATAACGAATACAATTACGTCGGTGCTTTTGCTGTAGCTTCTATTTTAACATTAGCCGCTATTGCAACTTTAATTGTAAAAGAAACTGTAAACTACTTCAGTCATAAAGGTGAAAGAACATGAGTATCGAAATTCAAAATATCAATAAACATTTTGGAAAGTTTCATGCAATCAAAGGATTGGATTTAAAAATTGAAGCTGGAGAATTAGTTGCCCTTCTCGGTCCATCTGGTTGCGGCAAAACAACATTACTCAGAATTATTTCAGGTCTAGAACATCCAGATTCAGGTTCGATTTTATTTTCAGGTCAGGATGCAGTAGATAAACATATTAGTGAAAGGAAAGTGGGGTTTGTGTTTCAACATTATGCGCTATTTAAGCATATGACTGTATTTGAAAATGTTGCCTTCGGTCTGAAAGTTCGACCGAGAAAGTTTCGCCCTTCTAAATCAGAAATTAAAGATCGTGTTGAAAATTTATTAAAGCTAGTAAAATTAGAGTTACTTCACGATAGATACCCATCCCAACTTTCAGGCGGGCAAAGACAAAGAGTTGCACTTGCGAGAGCGCTAGCAGTTGAACCAAAAGTTCTCTTACTTGATGAACCATTTGGTGCGTTAGACGCTCAAGTTAGAAAAGAACTTAGAAGATGGCTGAGAAGATTACATGATGAAATTCATGTAACAAGTGTTTTTGTGACACACGATCAGGAGGAAGCATTAGAAGTAGCAGATCGAGTTGTAGTAATGAACCAGGGCAAAATTGAACAAGTCGGAACTCCAGAAGAAGTCTATACAAATCCTGCGACACCATTCGTTTATAATTTTATCGGAAATGTAAATCTATTTCATGGAAGAGTAGAGAACGGCAAATTGTTCTTAGGCGATAAAGAAATTCATCACGGTACTGCAACAAAAACTGAGGATAACAAAGCTTTTATTTATATTCGCCCTTATCATTTTGATATTTATCGAAGTAAACAGAATGATACAATCTCGAGTGCAATCATAGAGCATATCAGCCCCGCTGGCTCTCATGTAAGAGTCGAATTATTAGATGAATTCCAACAGCCAATTCTAGTGGAAATTCCAATTATGCGCTATAAAGAATTGGGAATCAAAAAAGGTGATAAAGTATTCGTAAGTCCAAAAGAAACAAGAGTTTTCTTTGATGAATCACAAGATTATACAATATAAAATTTAGATTTTATATTTGAATTTTTAAAAATTAACATAAATATAATAAAAATATATATCTAGCTAAAGATAATAAAGGTATTTAAGAAAAAGGTAAATATGTTTGGTAAAAAGAAAAGTATTCTTCCCGGCTTCGGAATTTCTCTCGGTTACACAATTTTTTATCTTAGCATAATTGTTCTTATCCCCATTGCTGGTCTTTTTGTAAAAACTTCTGCTTTAAGTTTTCAGGAATTTTGGGATATAATCACAGAACCAAGAGTAATTGCTTCTTATAAACTTAGTTTCGGGACTTCCTTTCTTGCTGCATTAGTTAACTCGATTTTTGGGCTTCTAATTGCCTGGGTTTTAGTTAGGTATGATTTTTTTGGAAAAAAAATTATTGATGCGTTAGTTGATTTACCCTTTGCACTGCCAACTGCGGTTGCCGGAATAACGTTAGCTACTATCTATTCAAAGAACGGATGGTTTGGGCGCTTTTTGGAACCTGCTGGAATTTTTGTTGCTTACAAACCTGCCGGAATTTTTGTTGCGTTAGTTTTTATAGGTCTTCCTTTTATCGTTCGTTCCGTTCAACCAGTCATTGAAGAATTGGATCGGGAAGTAGAAGAAGCAGCAGCTAGTCTAGGGGCTAACAGGTTGCAAACTTTCTTGAAGATTATTTTTCCAAGTATCTTACCTTCTTTGATAAGTGGATTTATTTTAGCCTTTGCACGTGGACTTGGTGAATACGGGTCAGTTGTATTTATCTCTGGAAATATGCCTATGATAAGTGAAATTACACCCTTGCTCATACTTACTAAACTAGAACAATATGATTATCCGGGTGCAACAGCATTAGCGGTATCTCTACTTCTGATTTCATTTGCCTTATTCTTTTCGATCAATCTATTACAATGGTGGTCGGCTAATAGGCATAAGGCATAGTGAAAATTTTATTTATGGATTTCCTGTAATGATCTAATTGTGAAACCTTTATTACCCATTTCTTCTAACCCATCAACGAGTGCGCGTGCAGCCTCAGCCGTTGTAAGACAAGGAATTCGATACTTAATAGCTGCTTGACGAATCGAGAACGCATCATCGCGAGTAACCCGACTAAGTGGAGTATTGATAATCAGGTTTATCTTTTTTTCTTTGATATAGTCTACGACGTTTGGAAATCCTTCATGGAGTTTATTGATAACGGAGGATATAACACCATTATCCGACAAAAGTTTATGAGTTCCCTTTGTGGCTATTAGATTGTAACCCATCTTAGAAAGTTTGATGATATACGGGAGCAACTCAGGTTTCGTTTTATCATTGATACTTACAAAAATAGTTCCACCTTTCGGAGTTTCCTCACCAGCCATAATCTGAGCCTTTAAATAAGCCTCTCCAGCAGTAGCGGCAATTCCCATTACCTCACCAGTGGATCTCATTTCAGGACCGAGAATTGTATCAACTCCTGGGAATTTATTAAACGGAAGAACTGCTTCTTTCACGTTGACTAGTTTTACAGAAAATTCTTCTGCAGGAATTAAATCTTTTAGTTTTTCTCCAAGCATGATTCTAGTTGCATACTTCACAATTGGAATACCTATTGCTTTGGAAACAAAAGGGACAGTTCTTGAAGCTCGTGGGTTTACTTCGAGGATATACAGAGTTTCCTCTTTAATAGCGAACTGAATATTGATAAGACCTTTTACTTTAAGTTCAAGAGCCAACTTACGAGTAGCCTCTTTTATTTCAGAAAGCATTTTATCGGAAATATTCTGTGGTGGAAGCATACAAGCTGAATCCCCACTATGAACTCCCGCTTCTTCGATATGCTCCATGATTCCGGCGATAAAAACGGTGACGCTATCGGATAACGCATCTACGTCCACTTCTACGGCGCTGTCTAAAAAGGAATCAATTAGAATTGGTCTGTCTTCTGAAATCTCTTCCGCTTCATCCATATACTTATCAAGACCAGCTTCATCATTGATAATTGCCATTGCGCGACCACCTAAAACATAACTAGGACGCACAAGAACAGGATAAGAAATTTCTTTGGCAATCGTGCGGGCATCTTCTCTTCTGGAAGCCATTCCATTTGCTGGTTGTTTCAGATTTAATTTCTGGAGAACTTCCACGAATCGTTTCCTGTCTTCTGCGCGATCAATTGAGTCAGGGCTAGTTCCTAAAATTGGAACACCGCGTTTTTCTAATTCGTTAGCGAGTTTAAGAGGTGTTTGCCCCCCGAATTGAACAATTACACCGGCAGGTTTTTCATTGCGGTAAATATTCATTACGTCCTCTAAACAAAGAGGTTCAAAATAAAGTCGGTCAGATGTATCATAATCGGTTGATACAGTTTCAGGGTTAGAATTTACCATGATAGACTCAACACCCATATCTTGTAAGGCGTAAGAAGCATGACAACAGCAATAATCGAACTCAATCCCTTGACCAATTCGGTTCGGTCCACCACCTAAAATCATAACCGATTTTGCAGAGGTTACGTTTGATTCATCTTCTTCATCATAAGTTGAATAGAAATAAGGAGTGTAAGCTTCGAATTCACCGGCACAAGTATCAATTCTTTTGTAAACGGGAGAAATTTTTTCTTTCAGTAAATAATCTTCTATCTCTTGTTCTTTTTTAATCAAGATTGTATTGACTTTAGATTTGATTTTACTTACAACTGTTTCGGAATCTAGAATGGATTCGATTTCTTTTTTGGTAGAAAGGTAAGCAAGTTGTCGATTTGCAAATCCGAACTGTTTCATCTTGCGGATAACAGAATATCCTTTTTCGATAAATTCAAATTCGACTTTGTGGATATCTTCCATTTGTCGTAAGAACCAAGGCTCCATTCCTGTAATAGAAGCAATTTCATCAACCGTAAAACCAGCGTTAAACGCTAACTTCAAATTAAAGATTCTTTTATCAGTTGGAATTTTAATTGCTTTTGTGATATAGGCTTTCTTTTCGGAAGCAGGAACTTTATGTAATTCTATAAGTTCTTTTAGATTTCCATCAGAGCCGAACCCAAGCCTGTCATTTTCTAAAGAACGAAGAGCTTTTTGAAAGCTTTCTTTAAACGTTCGACCAATTGCCATCGACTCACCCACAGCTTTCATCTGAACACCTAAAGTATTGTCTGCGCCCGGAAATTTTTCAAATGCAAATCGAGGAATCTTAGTTACAACATAATCAATAGAAGGCTCAAAACTAGCGGGAGTAACGCGTGTTATATCATTCTTAATTTCGTCTAACGTGTAACCGATTGCAAGAAGAGCAGCAATCTTAGCAATGGGAAATCCTGTAGCTTTAGAAGCAAGTGCGGAAGAACGAGAAACCCGCGGATTCATCTCAATTATGATCACATCTCCGTTCTTAGGATTCACCGCAAACTGAATATTAGACCCACCTGTTTCAACCCCAATCTCACGAATGATCTTTAATGCCATATCTCTCATGGATTGGTATTCTTTATCGGAAAGAGTTTGCTGTGGAGCAACGGTAATCGAATCTCCGGTATGAACTCCCATTGGGTCAATATTTTCAATAGAACAAATAATTACAACGTTATCCGCCGTATCTCGCATAACTTCGAGTTCGTATTCTTTCCAACCAATCACAGACTCTTCGATTAAAATCTGGCTGATCGGAGAAGCATTTAGCCCCTTCATCGCCACTTCTTCAAAGTCTTCTTCCCGTGGACAATGCCCTCCACCTGTTCCCGCAAGAGTAAATGCCGGGCGGACAATGAGTGGTATCCCCACCTGGTCTTTAATTTTTCGAGCTTCTTCCATATTGGTAGCAAGTCCTGACTTGGGAACATTCATACCAATTGAAAGCATAACTTTTTTAAACAAATCGCGATCTTCCGCTTTTTTGATTGCCTCCGACTGTGCTCCAATAAGTTTCACACCGTATCGCTCCAAAATTCCCTCTTTTACCAAGTTCATCGCAAGGTTGAGAGCTGTCTGCCCACCAACTGTCGGAAGAACAGCATCTGGTTTTTCTTTCTCAATAATTTTTGTAAGGACGGAAACGGTCAAAGGCTCGATATAAGTAGCATCCGCTAACATTGGATCTGTCATGATGGTCGCCGGGTTTGAATTGACCAAAATTGTCCTTAGACCTTTTTCTTTCAAAGCTTTTGCTGCTTGAGTTCCAGAGTAATCGAACTCGCAAGCCTGTCCGATGACAATCGGACCGGAACCTATGATTAATACGGAGGAAATATCTTTACGTTGTGGCATATTATAAGCCAGATTTTCAGAAAAGACCTTATTCTCAAGTAATATCTATTCGCTACTTAGCAAAAACAAATATTAAAAACAAATTCTGGGCATTGTCTGCAATGGTTTATGAGTAATAAAAACTTTTCAAGGAATCACATAGACCCGCGCTTGCGGTTATTGTCATTAAATTGCAGATGAATCGAACAAGAAAATCAACAAACTTCATGCAATTTAATGACACCACCTTAATCGCTAATGCATTAATGTTCTTAGTTCCAACAAATCAGTTTAGAATCTAGGAAAATAAATTTTTTAATTTTTTACGTCTTAGGGCAAATAAAATCAATAAAACCCTGCACGTAAATACCTAAATCGCTCCTAACTAAATATAAGGGAGTAAAAATGAAAACATTTTATAATCCAATACATACGAGTGTATGTGAAAATATTCATGAAATTCAATCCAGTTCTACTTTGTTGATCCCCAAAAGACTAAAAGAACAATTTGATGAAAAAATAAAACTTCATAAAAGTAAATCAAATTACCTACACTATCTATTAGAACGATATAGTTTTTTGATATATAATCAACTTCTACAGCCGAATTCAAAAATAAAAACACAGTATCAAGAAAGATTTCAGGATTTGCAAAAAGTAGGATTTCGCCCTCTCAATGAAGACTGGATTCACTTGAAAGTTTTAAAAAATTACTTAAACCAAACTATTTGTTTTATTTTTGTATGCCTTTTGCTAATAGACTTAAAAGATATTTTTACAGATATTCCTGAAAAAATTCAAAAATTCATTTTTCCTTCATTAGGAAAATTCAAAATAGCGGCTAATACTATATTGTCTCGAAAGAATTTTCTCTTTAGACGAGTTCTAAAATACCGGAGAGATAAAAAGAAAATGAATTTTAAACATATAAAAATTTTTTAAACTTTCTTTATTTCTTTTTTAGAACAATTACGGCTAACTCAGGAAAACAATTAAATCTTAAGGGTAAAATCGACCACCCAACTCCCTTTGAAATAAAAATTTTGGAACCACGAGAATTTATTTTCATTCCATAGTTGTAATCTTTATTTTTCACAGGGACAATAGGAGTAGTTCCGACAAAAGGTAAGATTACTTGACCCCCATGAGTGTGTCCTGAGATAAATAAATCTACTCTATTTTCATAAGGCAAATCCGCCGAATCAGGATTATGTGCAATTACAATAGTAAACGTTTTTGTTGGAACTCCTTTTAATCCCAAATCGATCCCTAACTCGTCTTCCCAAAAATCCCCAGCCCCAGCAACAACAATCTTAGCATCCTCTCTTTGAATTATTTTATGCTTATGACGAATCGAATTTTTACTATTTTCTAAGAGTTCAAGAGCAATTTTTTCGTCTGCCCAATGATCATGATTTCCATTTACAAAATAAACACCCTCTTTGGCATGAAGTTTATTCAAATATTTCCAAGCGATTCTTAACTCGTCGGAACTATTCCGCTTTTTTACATAATCACCAACGCCAACAATGACATCTGGATTGTATGAATTCGCTCTGTTTATTATATATTTAATCCATAACTCGGGCATTAAAAATCCGTAGTGTAAATCAGAAATAACCAAAATTTTCATTCCATCAAATTCATCAGGTAGATTTCTGAATTCAATTTCATACTCATTTGTAAAAAGTAAGTATCTTTCAATAAAAGTAGAATAAAATAATAGAATAAGACTAATTAAGCCAAGTCTTTGAAAAAAAAGATTCATTATTTCAATTCCTTTCCATACTTTTTGAAAAAGTCAAAGTAGTTCGTATTCCATTCGAAAGATTTTCCTTTTTTGTTTTGGTCTTTTGTATTTTCACAAGAATACGTAAAATCAGAATTATTCACTTTAAAAAAATTCAGTGCGCGACTTTCTAATTCAATTTTTTTAGCAATCGCATAATAATGACTATACCCATTTAGATTCTGAAACTTTTTCTTTTTTAGTAATTTAGTTTCTAATTTACTCAGATAATTTTTCAGAAATTCTTTATCCTGTTTCTCTTCGCTAAACTTATTGTTTTTAAATTTGTATATAACAGGTAATAATTTCCCAGAATAATGTGGGTCGGGCTCTAGCGCATTATAACAATTATTTACTTTAAATTTATAATATTTAAAATCTATTAAAATCAGTTCTTTATCTTTATCTTTATCTAAATTTCTTAGACTAAATTCGATGATGTCTTCGACAGCGCCCTGTATCAATTCATTTTTATCAATAAAAAAATAGTATAAATTAGAACTAACCAAACCTTCACCACCTGTGGTAGTTTGAATAAAAAATATATCTTTACCTCCAATTTTTTTACGTTTAGTCTTAATTACATAGTTCATTGCCGTTAAAGATTCGTGAAATACTTTATTGGTCTTTGTTTCCGTTATTTTCAATTCTGAAACAAAATTTGATACTTGTCTTATTGATACTTTATAATTACTTCCCCATTTATATTCTTTCCCAAAAATCGGACTAAAAATAATGAAAAAAAATATAAATAAAAATTTGTTATTTCGCAAGTTGTCTAACCTCAACTTTTCCATCTGTGATATATATAGGATAGCCACAGGTTTCGAAATAGGAAAGAATGATATCACTCATTCTTTCTTCAAAGTATTTTTTATCTACTTCTATTCTTTTTTCCATAGAAAGAAAATTTTTTTCTATATACAAAGACTCGACTTGGTTTGAATTAAATATTTTTTCAATTAAGTAAGGTGTTGAATCTGAAACATTTTTTCTGTCGATAAAAAAATATGGATTTGCCGAATCACTCGCAACTACATATCTATCTAAATAAAATACGAATATAGACTCATTTGACCTATCCATTACTTCTAAATGTATATTCGGATAATAAAAATAAGCCGCTTCTTCTTTATGATAATCAATATAAGCCCCTCTTAAAAATAACTCGTCTTTCTCAGAAATAATTAAAGGAACAGGATATTCAAATAAAGTTTTTCGTATCATTTTATAATCATCGAAACCAACTTGGCATAGACTTTTCTCTCTTTTATATACAACATTTACTTTAAAAGCAGATTTGACATTAGCCGGTCGATTCTCTAAATGAGATTTGATTTGCAAAATTGCTTCTTTGGAAAATTGTAGCGGAGAATCATTTACCGGCATAGTCTTGATCGGTTTAAAAATAGATAAAAATTTGGAAATTAAACTCATAATTACTATTATAATTTCTGTTACCTGTTTTACAAAAAAATTTTTAATAATTTGTTGTATGTTTTAAAATATATTTATTATTTTTAGCCAATCCTTTTTATTCAGATAGGATGCTTTTGGAATGGAAGGGTTTTCTATAATAGTAATTTTTCTGGACTTTTACTGTTCGAAGTTAGGTTTTTTAGTCTCTTTTTAACGGATTTTAAATAGAGATATTTTTTTATTGATATCCTTTTTTGCGCGCAGGTTTTGCAATCATCCGCGGTAATTATTTTGGAAAAAACAATCGTTTATAATACAAGTCCAAGGCAAATGCATATTAGCTGCGAATTGAAGTAGGTTCTAAACCTAGTCTTTTAATTTGAGCTATCTTTTTTTTGGGGAAGTTTGCCTTTTCTTTCTCCTATTAGTTTTACTTGTTTATTGAACAAAAGGATGACTCGTTTCGATTTTTCAGGTAAACGTAGGGCTTCTATTTCGTACCAAAAACCTTTTCGGTTGGTGACTTTGGTGTAATAGTAAGTATCCTCTGCAATTAAGTATTTCTTTTTCTTTTTGCTAAGTGCTTTGTCGATTTTCGGACGAATTTTGTAGTATTCTTGATCCGGTGTTACATCTGAATGAAATAACTCTTGGGTTTCTAACCAGTTTTCTTCTTTATCAAAAATTAAACGATAGTGCATATAGGAAACGTCAGGTCCATAGGAAATGTTTCCATTTGGAAGTTCGTAAAAATCTTTATCAAAGATTCCAGAAAATTCTCCCTTTTCGGTTCCAATGGGACGACCGGATTTTTTGGAAACTTTTTGTTTTAATTCCTCGCTAGGGGTAAATGGTTTTTCCCCTTTTTCAAGAGTCGATTGGTAAAGTTTCTCTCCATAAATGAATTGTGAGTAAAATGTGATTAGAAATAGAATAAATATTTTTTTCATAGTTTAATTTTTATTAAATAAATCCTGCTCCAAGTCCTATAGAAATAAAAATCAGTAAAATTGCAACTAGAACTTGTAAAAAACGAAGAGTCACTTTTTTGAATAATACATTTCCGATATAAGCTCCGAGAATTGCAGATAAAACGGCGGATAGAATTAGCGGTAAATTATTTGTAATCCCTACTGCATTCATTTTGGTAGCATAGACACTTAATCTTGTGACGTCCACTAAACTAGAAACCACAACTGTAGTTCCTAAAAATGCTTCCTTGGACAAACCTGCTTTAATTAAAAATGCACTTCTTAATGCCCCTTGCATTCCAGTAAGCCCTCCGAAAAATCCACTAAAAAATCCACCGATAGGAAGTTTGTCTTTCCCAAATTGTAGTTTCGCAAAATACGGAATTAAATCTACCAAAGCAAATAAAGTCAGTAGAATAGAAAATAAAAGTTTAATAGGTAGAATCTGGTTTATTTTTCCAAACATTGTATAGGAATAAATAGGTTCGGAAGCTGGAATATTAAGTAAAATCCAAGATCCTAAAAATGCCGCCAGAACCGCAGGAATTCCAAAACGAATTAAAACTTCTTTGTTCGCAAATTTCCCAACTAAACCTAACTTAAAAATATTATTGGAAAAATGCACAATTCCCGTTAAAGCAATGGCAAGCTCTGGTGGGAAAAAAATCATAAAAATGGGAGTTAAAATCGTCCCAAGTCCAAATCCAGAAAAAAAAGTTAGAATTGCAACTAAAAAAGCGGCAAATGATACTATAAAAATTTCCATAAACACCCTCATACATCATTCAGATTTATTAGCAAGGCGTAAATGCTATTAGATATCGTTTTGCAAAGAGAAAAGACTGTCCCTTATAGCCTAGTTTTTGGCTTGACGGGGTAGTCGTTGCCTATATTTTGACAAGTATGCTAATGATTATAACCGTTCTTTTCATCTCCATATATGCGATAGATATATTTGTTTTATTTCTATTTAGTCTCCATACCTTACTTATGGTAAATCTTTACCGTAAAAACAAGGCATATTGTGAATCCGACCCAAACCTCGCTTTTAAGGTCACTGACACGAACCTTCCGTTTGTTACTGTTCAATTACCCATTTACAACGAGTTTTACGTGATAGATCGTTTGATTGATGCGGCTGTGCGTTTGAAATACCCAGCAGATCGTCTCGAAATCCAAGTTTTGGATGACTCAACTGACGAAACAGTGGAAAAAGTGCGACGAATTGTAAACGAATACAACGCCCAAGGTATCAACATTGAACATTTACACCGAACCAACCGTGCCGGACACAAAGCTGGTGCTCTAGAAGCTGGTTTTAACAAAGCTAAAGGTGAATTTGTAGCGATTTTTGACGCTGACTTTGTTCCTGAGCCTGATTTTCTATTAAGAACAGTTCCATACTTTAAAGACCAAGAAATTGGTATGGTGCAAGCTCGTTGGGGTCATATCAACCAAGACTACAATTTACTTACAAAAGCCCAAAGTTATGGAATCGACGGTCACTTTATGATCGAACAAGTAGCTCGTAATGCTAGTAACCTTTGGATGA
>JAGOHK010000096.1:9681-18610 GCA_017996175.1 Leptospiraceae bacterium | reverse complement strand
CGAAATAACCAATTTTCATATTAAGTAACCTTTACATATCATAAATATCTTTTCGATGACCAACTGCATGAATTAAAAGGATCAAATCTTTGTATAAAATTTGATAGATAACTCGAAAATCACCTACTCTCAATTTATACAGCCCGGCAAGATTAGCGGACAAAGGTAAATGCTTGGCAGTCTTTACATTAAGAGCTAACCAGTTAATTTTTTTAAGAATAATTTTTGAATCATTCTTATTTAGCTTTGTTAAATCTTTGTTAGCCTCATCTAAAAAATGAATTTTAAAAATCAAAATTACCTCTTAGATACTTTTGCAACAACCTTTAATGGTTTACCTATTTCACCTGCCGAAACTTTTTTTAACTGAGATTCAAGTCTCTTTTGTAAAGTTTTCTTTAATACTAATCCATGATCGGGATCACCCAAAATCTCCATAAGTTTACGCTCAATTGTCCTTTCAATAATTGATTCTAATTCTTTCTTAGAAATCACATCTAAATTAACGCTCATCTAAATCTCCTTTCGTATATGCACTAACCATACTCGCAGAGTTAAAAAAATCTACTCTTTTACATTACCTTTGGGTTTATCTTTTTTATCTATTTCACTTAGTTTACCTAGATATTCAGGAAGTTCAATTCCTGCTTGTTTCGCAAGTTCTTGTAAGGGAGGAAGTGCGCCGATAAATCCTTTTAGGAAATTAGCGGTAGAACTACCATTACCCCCTCCATTTCCAGAATCCCAAACGGTGATTTTGTCAATCTTGAGATTAGAAATTGCTTCTACTTGTTTACCAACAATTGCTTCCATTTTTTCAATAACCAATAGAGTTGCAGCAAGTCCTGCATCTCCGTTGGACGCGGAGATAACTCTTTTATAACCTTCCGCTTTTGCTTCGAGTAATGACTGTAAACCCTCCGCCTCGGCTTTGAATTTGAATAGAGTAGCATCTGCTTCCCCTTTTGCAATCCGACGAATTTTTTCTGCCTCTGCCTCTGCTTCCACTTCGATTCTTTTTTTCTCTACTTCTTGTTGAGCGAGTTGAGTCTTTTCTAGTTTTGCTACCTCGGCTTGTTTCTCTGCTTTAGAAATTTCTGTGGCGGCATTTGCCTTCGCGACTTCTCCCACTCTTAGTGCTTCGGATTCTCTTTTAGCAAGCTCAGCGTTTGACTCTGCAACTTTTGCTCTCGATTTATTTTCTCCATCTACGGCTAACGCATTATTTTCCGCAACTGCAATCCGTTTTTTCTGGTCGGCTACTTTTTCCCCTTCTACCGCTTTGAATTCGAAGTCAGACACACTAATACGTTTATTTGCTTCTGCTTCTTTCTTTCCCTTCTCTGCTTCTGCTTGTTGGATAGAAATATTGATTTCTTTATTTTTAATAGCCTCTGCCTGTTTGGAAGCGCCTAACGCATCTAATTCGGCAACACGAATCATCTGATCGATGTCCGCTTCCTTTTGTCCTTTGAGAGACTCGGCAGTTTCTTTCGCCACTTCTACATCTCTTTCGCGAGTAGCTTTAGCCTGACCTGTTGCTCCAAATTTTTCCTGATTCGATACTTCAATCTTAGCTTGGTTAATTGCCTCGGCTGCTGCTTTTTTTCCGATGGCTTCTATGTATCCAGATTCGTCTGTTAAGTCTTTGATATTTACGTTGATGAGGGTAAGACCGAGTTTGTTTAGTTCAGTCGTAACGTTCTCATTGATCTGGGCTAAAAACTTTTCTCTATTTTGATTGATCTCTTCAATGTCGAGTGTGGCAATTACAAGACGAAGTTGACCTAGGATAATGTCTTCCGCTTGTGTTTTGATTTGAGAATCGGACAAACTGAGTAGCCGCTCGGCAGCATTTCCCATTAAACTAGGATCAGTAGAAATCCCAACTGTAAATGTGCTCGGAGTATTGATACGAATATTTTGTTTTGAGAGAGCACCAGTGAGGTTAATCTCAATCGTCATTGGTTCGAGACTTAGAAATTGGGAATCCTGAATTAGAGGCCAGACAAATGTTCCACCACCATGAATACAAATCGCACTTTTGTCTTTTCCGACTCGACCGTAGATAACTAAAATTTTATTAGAAGGACAACGCCTGTAACGTTTCACTAAAAAATAAACAACCGATGCTCCGATTAAAATCGGAACCGAAAATATCCCTAAAATTTCTCCCATACCTTAACTCCTTATTTTTATGATTACAATCTTTCTACTACTAAAATTCCATCTCTAACAGATGAAACTTTTATTTCTTCGAATGCAGGAATTTTTTCTCCGGAAGAAGAAACTGCTTTTATATTTTTCATACTTCCTTGAAAACTAACTTGAATTTCCCCCACTCCAAATTCAGGAATAGTCAGATATACTTTACCAACTTTTCCAATGGCATTTGTCAAATCTAATCGATTAATTTGTCCTAGTCCTTTCACTTTAGTAAAAAGCCAAATTTCGAACCCAGAGCAAACGACACCGAAAATTAGAGCAAGCGTCAAACTAATATATACCCCTAGACTTGTATGCTTATAAAGATAAAGTCCCATCCAACCCATGGCAGCGGAGAAAATAGAAATAGTCTGCAAAGATAAAAATTTGAAATCCGTATTATCAGGATCTAATGCATCTAAATCAATTGAATCCGAGTCACCACCAAAAATAGAAAGGGCAAGTTTTAAAACAAATAGTATTGTCCCAATCACAGCCATAAAAAAGTAAATAGATTCTAACTCTAACATAAAATTTTTCCTTTTCTCTAAAAACCTTTCTTCGCCAAAAAGGGAAAGAATTTTTTAGTAAAATAGTTTACATAGAGAGTACGTTTAATCCAATTCAAATATGCAAACAAAAATGTTTTTACTTGTAATATTTATCCTACTACCAATTGCCAACTGTAAAGACAAACCCAGCTTTAGAGTAGAAAACGAAAGAGAATCAGGCTCAACAATTAGCCTTCGCAATTTCAAAAGAGATTCATTCAATGAAAAAGGAGAACTTCTCTGGAATTTAAAAGCTCAGGAAGCTTTCGTATATGTGAACGAAAATAAATCAATCTTTTACGGTTTGGATTTTGATCAATATGAAAAAGGGAAAATTAAATCTAAACTTTCTGGAGATAGAGGGGAAATTAATCAAAAGGAAAAAAAATTAATTGTAAGTGGGAATATAGATTTAGTGGCAGAGGACAGTCGGCATCTGAAAGCAGAAGAGTTAGTCTATGATATAGAAAATGAAACCCTTGTCTCAGATAAACCAGTTACCATAACATTAAAAGGTACCACAATTAGAGGAGTTGGGTTAGAGGCAGACAAAGCATTAAATAAAGTAAAAATTCTAAAACCAGCAGGGGTAAGTAGTGATAATCCGCTCGAAAAAAAAGAAAAGATGCTTCCAAATACTCCCTAAGTTTGTCTCGAAGCAATCAGTTCCACATCTGTTAAACGAAGTCTAGTCGAAATTGCTTTTGCCAGTTTTTCATAAAACAAACTTCCAAGCTCTGGATATTTTTTTACAATTTTTTCAAACTCTTTTTTAGAGAGATAATAGAGAGAAACCTCACCTGATGCAACTGCGTTAGCCGATCTACAATCTGAATCTAAAAAAGCAATATCCCCAAAAAAATCTCCTCGAGAAAAAATAGTAATGAGTAAATTTTGATTGGAAGGAAGTGGAATTAGAATTTTTACATCTCCTTTTCGAATAAAGTAAATTTCGTCTCCACGGTCTCCCTGTAGAAAAATAGAATCTCCATTTCGAAAATTTTTCCGGTGAAAATGTTTTTCTAATTTTTTTATCAAAGCAGGAGTAACACCTTTAAAAAACTCAAACTCTGCTAAATTCATTTCGCTATTAGAAATTCTAGAATCACTAAACTCTCCAGCTAATATTTTATCTTCTACAATTTCGAGAGCTGACTCTAAATCATCAAAAAAACGAAGAGTTTTATTTTCAGCAAAACCTAAATTAGCAAAATACTCTCGAATGTTTTTTCCAGAAGGTAAATCCATAGGAATAGAACTAAAAAAAAGTATACCATCATTAGCCGCAATTCTAGAATGAATTTGTGTAAACGTATGAAATGCAGTAAAATCTACAGATAAAACTCTTCTCATATCTAAAATAAAATATTTACTCATTGTAAGATTGGATTCTAACACTGTGTATAATTGATCGGTAGTTCCAAAAAAAAGTTGTCCTTGCAATTCTAAGATTAATGTAGATTTACCTCTTCGTTCTAATACTTCGATTTCGGAAGGAAGCCTTTTTTTCTTAGAAAATTTTTGATCTCCTGTCATCTTTCTGTAAATTACGGAAAAACGAATCTGCTCTCTTATAAAAAGTAATATCGCCATTCCAATACCTGTACCAGCAGCAGTAACCAAATCATATAACAAGGCAGAAATAATTACGATTATAATGACTATAAAATCTATAATCGTTCCCTTATTTCTAAGAAGCCTAAAACTATTCCAATCTAACATCCTAAAACCAAGCACAATTAAAACCCCTGCTAAAGCAGCAATTGGAATCCATGAAAGAATGGCAGGAATAAAAAATAAAATCAATGTACTAAATATTCCAACGAACGCACCGGATAATTTTGTTTTTCCTCCACTATTCAGATTTACCAATGTAGGACCTAACGTTCCGGATCCGGGAATTCCTCCCATAAGAGAGGAAACAATATTTGCAAAACCCTGTCCCATTAATTCTCTATTAGAGTCATGGCGTGTTTGTTTCATTGAATCGTGAACGATACAAGTTTTTAGCGTATCAATGGATAGCACAAAACCAAGAGTAACCACAGGAACAATTAAATTTAAAACGAGATCTATATCAAAACCTAGAATTAAAGTCCAAGTCCTAGAAATATTTTCTATAAATTCTAAAGGCGAAACAGAAATTTTTCCAATTACAAAAGGATTATTTGTCAGACTAAAGAGTCCATCAGCAAATGATCCAAGAGCGAAAAAGGTTATTATTCCAATCGATAATGCAAATACAGCAGGAGGGATTTTTTTAGAAATTCGAATTGCTAGAATCATAGCGAGGATAGTAGAACTACCGATTAAGAAATGAATATAGTTTTGATACTTTAAATTATAGGACGCAAGTGCAGTAAATACTTCTGAGGATTTTCCGAACCCGAGAATTTTCGGTATTTGCCCCCATATAATTAAAATCCCAACACTTCCTAAGTAGCCTGTGACAACTGGATAGGGAATATACTTTACTAATTTTCCAAGTCCCGCTCGTCCTGTGGCAAATTGTAATAAACCCGCAAATAAAGCAGTAAGTGTAACAAAGATGGGAATGTATTCCAAGGAAACATTTTTTCTATGAACTAACTCCATTACATAAGCAGATAATACCGCACCCGCCGGCGCACTGGGTGCAGTTATCATTCCGGGAGTTTTTCCGAACATAGAAGCGATGATACTTAGAACGATTGTCCCTACGATTCCAGCAATAGCAGCCTGCTTCGAATAAGAAATTCCCAATCCTGAAAAAATAATCAGACTATAGGCAATGGCAGATGGAAGGGCAACAAGTAAGGCAGAAAAACCACCAATAATTTCAGGAAAGATAAGTTTCCTTTTTAGGTCTAACTCCATTTAAATCAGTATTTTAATTCCAACAAAACAAATAATATTAGCCGCATACAAGATCCAGTTAGAAGTAAAACTAGGCGAAAAAACTTTCTCATCCAGAGTTTCATTTGCTTTTGAAGAAATTTTACGAACTACCTCTTCGGGGCTAATATCTATTTTTCCCTCTTCATTCATTGCGCTTGATACAATTCCTAAAAAGTTCAGTCTCGAAAATAAAAATTTCAAAATCATGCGAATCGGGAAAGGCATTCCTTCCATTTTTTTAATGTACACGGGCAAATACTCATTAACCGTTTGAACTGCTCCTGATGAATTTAATTTCTCTAACCAGTCCATTCTAGAGTTTACTTTTTCGAAAAACTTTTGGAATACATACTCTACAAATTGTTCTTTTCTATCTTTTAATAAAGCATAAATAGCCTTTGTAATCGCATACTTTTTAGCAAATACGAAATGTAGGACAGGAAATACCAAAAAGAAAGTTAAGAACAAAAGACTAGCTTTCCAATTTGTTACAAGTATCAGAATAACTGCAATAATTGCAGCAGCCCCACCACCATGTCCTCCCATTCCGCCTGACGTATCAAAAAGCGCCTTTATTTCAGGTCCTATAAAAATAAGCAGTATCCAATTGATGAAAACACCTGCCCCGGTTAAAATAAGGATAGTCGATAGTGTTTTAAATCCCTGTTTCGCAATTGTTTTTATTAAGTTTGTATCTATTTGCATATTTCTTTTTTATCCAATCCACTTAATGTAGTAATAAATTATAAGAAGGGGTTAATGATTTCTAATTTGCCTTCAACTTTCAGCCCATGTTGCATATCTTCTGAATAAACAATTTCTGAGGCAGACTCCAATGCAGTAGCTAAGATCAAACTATCCCAGTAAGAAACTTTGTATTTTACTCTTAAAGAGGAAGAAATAATATGCGTTTCTTTGGAAATTTGAATTACTTTATAAAGATCTGCCATACTTGAAAGAAAAGAAATTACTTTGTCTTCCGAAAACGATAATTTTTTAATCAAGTTAAAACCGACTTCATTGATTACTTGTGACGATATGGAAATATTTCTTCGGTTTGAATCTAATAGGGTAAATGATATAGAAGCTTTTGATTTTTCAATATCTGTGACTGAGTAAAGAAAAATATTTGAATCAATGAAGACGTTCACGATAAATTTCTTCTCTAGTAAATAATTTTTCTGTCATAGGAACGGGATGGGTCATCATATAATATAAAAAGCTATTTTTATAAAGAGTATCCCATGTATTAGAATTTTCTTTTTCTGTTGTAACAGATTCTAAAGCAGGGAGCAGAATTAGTTCCAAGTTTTGGTTTTGTAGATTTTCAGGAATGTCAATCACCAATTGGTTACTTTCTACTCGAATGATTTTACGAACTATGCTTATTTCCACAGAATCCCCTCACTTATCAAATAATAATTGCCAATGTTTAAATTTCAAGCCCTTTAGTTGGGATTTTTTTATTTATCACTACTACCAACTACCGCCTGCTCCGCCACCGCCCGATCTTCCGCCACCAAAAGAAGAACTAGAACTGGAAGAACTTCCACTGCTATACGAAGAACCCGAACTAGAGCTAGACGATTTAGAACAATCGCGGGCGGGAATTGTATAAGTGCTACTAGTTTTATAACTACAATGTTTGCACGCATAATGACGAATACCCGAACCGGAACTGGTACAAGTAGGAGAGACGGTAACAGTATCGGATGCAACAAAATAGGTTTTGAATTTACAAGAAGGACATTTGGAATAACTAGTGAATAATGACTCGTAGGCGTAAATCTTGACATCTTTACTTTTTTCACAAAACCATACATCATAGTCGATAGAGCCAATTTTCTCTTCTATCTTCTGACCATCTTTCAGGAAAAAATCGTCCTTATCCTCATCCAGCCTAACCATATCAATATTGCATTTAGGACAAACGCGAACTTGCAAACGAAGTTGTCTTTTTTTAAAGAAAGTCCCTATAATAACAAAAATAAAAAGAGGAAGAAATAAAATAGAAATCGTGATAAACTCTCCCGATCTAAACCTTGTATCTAGCACCTTGTAAAATTCATAAGGATCTTTGTAATCCTTCTTAGAAATTTCTAGAAAAAATGCAATTAGAGAAATGATACTAAAACTAGCAAGGAATACATAGATAGAAATCAAAGTGGGAGGCAAATAAATATAATCCAATACAAACCTTAACAGTAAATAGTATATTATGTATGGTAAAGCTCCAATAGCCGCTACTTTCCAGTTAATCAAATATTCAGAAAAAAGTAGACCTGATTTTTTGCCTGGTCTATTTTTTAAATAACGGATTACGAAAAATAGTGCGAGTGCATAAAAAGGAGCAGCGAAATTAGAAAAGAAAACAGAAGTATACAAAAAGAAATACATGATAGGAGAAGTAGAGTCATACCCTTTTTCCGTTTGTGTTGGTTCTATTGGTTCGGTAGGTGTAGGGCTTACAGTTGACGGTTCATTTTTTATATTGCGAGTAATTTCCGCCACTACATCCATAAACCCTTCGCTCATTTTTTTCTGACGGAGTTTAGGGACTAATCGGTCTTCGCCGATACGTTTTAAAATCGCATCAGGCAGAACACCTTCTAATCCATAACCAGTTTCAAATTCCCATCTTCTCTGATCCATGACGAGAAGGAGCAAAAGACCGTTATCCTTTCCTTTTTTTCCAATTCCCCATTTATTAAATAATTCGACAGCGAAATCTTTCGGAGTGGACTCTCCAATAGAATTTAGAATCACAATCGCAAACTCGGCGGACGAGTCCTTTTCTAGTTGAAGCAATTTTTCATTTAACTCTTGTAATTCGGTGTTGGTAAGATTTTTATCAGGATCAGAAACAAATCCACCGTAACCAGTTCGAGGATTTGGAACTGTAGAGACAGTATAAGCAGACTGAGCAAATGCTTCCGAAAATAAAACGAAGGTTAAGAAAAAAATAGAAATTAGTTTCACGATTATATCATCCTTGGGTTAGTTTGATGTGAGTTCGATCTAACGGGAGATTACATATTGTCACCCCCGAAATTCCACCCGATGCGATACTTCTGCATCCGCTACCGCCAAGCGATTTCGGGGGTCCCAAGTATTATAAAATCCTGATTAGAAAAATACAGATTCCCAACAGAAAATTTTGGGAATAGCCTTGGCGACAAATCCAATATCTTTACGTCGAATTCACTTTAATTATAGTCTTATAAAATACAACACTAACTTGAAATTGAAAGTATATACGAATCGCTCATTTTGTCAAGTCAAGGAAAATCTAAAAG
>JAGOHK010000096.1:0-9581 GCA_017996175.1 Leptospiraceae bacterium | reverse complement strand
AAAGCGATATTGTAAGGTGAGGTAATGGAATAAAATTAAAAAATAATCCTTGTCATACAGACTTAAACATTATTTATTTTAAAAGCCCTCAAGTCAAGAAAACCATGCAACTAGTAAGTAAAATGAAGATTCGCTATAAGTTTTTTCTCACGTTTCTAGTATTCAACCTAGGAGTATCTTTTCTTTTGGGGTATTCGATGTACCAAGTGACTTATAAACTCTTTTTCGAGTTATTTAAAGAGAGCAAAATTTCTTTAGCAAGAAGCATTGCCCTAAGTATCGACGGGGACAAACATCAAACCTGGCTAAATGATTCGGCTTCGTTAGACCCTGATTTTAAAAGGCTGAATTCTTACTTAGAATCAATTTTGAAACAGGAAGAATATTCGATGTTTCTATATACGATAAACTTTCTTCCCGATAAAAATTCTTTTCTGTATACTCTGAGTGGAAATAAAATGGAACGGGATACATTTTGGTGTGAAACTCCCTACTTCGCATTTAATATTTCAACTGATAGAGAAGGAAAAATATACATACAATATGACGATGAAAAATATTATGATCAATTTGAAACCATAGATAGTACATTAGAAAATAAATTTCATTTTTTTTTAAGAGAGGCTAATGGGTATAAAACTCTCTTTTTAGAAGAGAAAGAATTATTTCAAATCCTTTCCATAAATCCTATGATTGTAAAAATTCCGACAGGAAAAGAAATAAATCAAAAAGATTCAGCCGGAGAGGGATTTATTTTAATTCGCAACAAAGAAATTTCTTATTCCGTATATTTAGCATCTAAGGGAGATTTAGATTTGTATCCCGGAATGCCAGTGGTAAATTCTAATATAGAAGATTTGAAAAAAATTTTAGAGAATGGAGTGCCCTATAGCGACGAAGAATTTAAGAGAGAAAGTTACGGAAATTTTTTTACAGTACGAGTTCCAATTTTTAGTTCCTTGAAAAAAGCAGTTGGATTAGTAGAAATGAATTTTTCTGAAAAACAAATCATTCGATTTCGTAACTCAGTTAGAAATATAGTTCTCACTATCGCTTTTTTTACATTTTTCTTTACGATTATAGTTTCCTTTTTTCTGAGTTCCTATTTTTCGAAACCAATCAAGGATTTAATGGACTCAACCGAACAATTAGCATCAGGAGATTACAACCATCGTATAGCAAATATCTCAAAAGATGAATTTGGAGCCCTCGCGAATTCATTTAACAATATGGCAAGTGAAATAGAAAACTTCTCTAGCACAATTATGCAAACAAACGAAGCTATGAGGCGATTTGTTCCAGAACAATTTCTAAAATTCCTAAACAAACAAAATATATCCGAAATTAATCTGGGAGACCAAATCCAAAGAGAGATGACAATCCTTTTTAGCGATATACGCTCATTTACCTCTATTTCAGAAAAAATGAGTCCACAGGAAACTTTTCGTTTTTTAAATTCCTACTTGGAACATGTAGGTCCTGTGATTAGAAGAAATAATGGATTTATTGATAAATACATTGGAGATGGGATAATGGCGTTATTCCCTGGCGAACCGGAGGATGCATTAAAAGCAGCAATTGAAATGCAAGAGGAAGTCGCCCTTTACAATATCATCCGAGTAAAAGATAAACGTGAGCCAATTTCTATCGGAGTAGGACTTCATACAGGAAAATTAATTCTAGGAACGATAGGCGAAAAGGAAAGGATGGATAGTACCGTTATCTCAGATAGTGTAAACCTCGCGTCTAGAATTGAAAGTCTTACAAAGTATTATTCGTCCCAAATACTACTGAGTAGCACAACAGCAGATTTAATACAAAATCCATTTCGGTATCATATTCGAATCATTGATAGAGTGAAAGTAAAAGGAAAAGAAGACCCTATTCTAATCGTAGAGGCATTGGATGGGCTGGACAAAACTATACGAGACTTCTACATACTTACGAGGGTAGAATTTGAAGCCGGAATGTTTGCGTATACAAATAAAGATTTTGAAACTGCAAAGTCTCTTTTTGAAAATGTAATAGAAAAAAATCCCCATGATACAGTCGCAAAAATATACTTAGATCGCACTAAACAATACTTATCCTCTGGAGTTTCTGAAACATGGGAAGCAGTAGAAACAATGAGTGAAAAATAAATATGGTAGCAGGGATAATCGTAAGTTACCAACCAAATCCAGGAGAGCTAATCATTCATATAAATGAATTATTGGAAGAAGTAGATATAATTTTACTCATCGAAAATGGATCTAACAAAACCATTCAGGTAGAATTAGAAAATAAATTACAAAACACAAAAATCGAAATACTGAGGCTTACAGAAAATGAAGGTCTTGCGCGAGCGCAAAACATTGCAATCAAACGTGGGATGGAAATTGGTGTAGACTATTTTCTTTTCTTAGATGACGATTCGGAAATAGGAAAAGGAAGTGTAAAATTATTACAAGAGGAGCTAGAAAAAAATCCAACCGTAGGAATTGTATCCTGTCATATAGAGCACAAAGACTCAGATAAAAAACAAAAGTATTGGATTAAAAGAATATATCTTTATCATCGAGTGCAATTTACAGAGAGTATCCACAGGTTAGAAAATGTAAATACAGTAATTTCTTCTGGAACTCTGATTCCCCGAAGAGTGATTGTAAAATGTGGGCTTATGCAAGATGAATATTTCATTGACTACGTTGACATTGAATACTGTCTGCGGGTAAGGGCAAATGGCTATTCTATAACAGTACTCCAAAATGCAAAACTATTTCACAAACTAGGAAATACTAGAAGCATTCGATTTGGATTTTTTAGATTCCACCTCACAAATCACTCTCCTAAACGCAGGTATTATATGATTAGAAATAGAATTTGGACTTGGAGAAAATACGCATTCACCTTTCCAGGCTGGCTATTACTTGACATTGGAAATTTTTTAGCGGATAATGTTCGAGTTTTTATTTTTGAAAAAAATAAATGGGAGAAAGGGAAGTTTTTTTGGAAAGGGGTTGTAGATGGAGTTTTTAGAAAAGCAGAAAGGAGATAATTACTCGATACCAGCCATGTTGGAAAAATCGAAATCTGAATTGCAAAAATTTTTTATATAAAACAGGACTTGCAGAGGCTAATAAATATTTATCTATGATTAATTTCGCGTTTGTAGGAAGGGAAAACTGATATTTCTCTGAAAATACATTTACCTGCTTGGTTACATTCTCGTTTTCGAGTTTCCAATTTTGGTAGAAAAGTTTTAACTCTTTCAATGTATTAAAAATTCTTTTAAACGAAATGGTTTTTCCACCAACTGCATTACTCCGATGAATCCTGTAACGAATCAAAGGAATTCCACTTGAAATAATTTTTCCAAATGAACAAGCAATTAGGGCAACCCACCAATCATGCATTTTTGCTTCAGCCGGAATTTCCCCAATCAAATTAAATAAGGTCCGATTCATTCCCGCCGAACAACCTGTAACCGTATTTTGAACGAGCAGCCGATTGAGTCGATGCCCTAGAAGTGGATAAATTCTCTGAAACCGCCAAAAGGAATTTGAAATGATATTTGAATTTTCATTAATAAGAATTAAATCAGAATGAAACAAGAGAGGAGTTTTTTTTCCAAGTTTAGTTTCGTATTCTTGTAAATTTAAAACTGTGTTTTCAATCTTATTATTTTCCCAAATATCATCTTGGTCACAGAATAAAATATAATCGCAGTCGCTAGGAATCATTTGCAGAAGCAAATTAAAACTAGCCAGAGCACCTAAATTTTCCCCTTCGACGATTTTTACATTGAATTGATCTTTCCAATGATACAGTTTTTTAATTGTATTATCTGTCGAACCATCATCCCGAATAAATAACTGAAAAGGAAACGTTTGATTTTTTAAACTCAAAAGTTGGTCATCTAAAAACTTCTCTCCGTTATAGGTAGAGAGGATAATAGCGATTTTACTTTCGTTCATTATTTCTGATTCTTACTAGTATTTTATTTTCCTCGAAAGCGAGAAAGAATTTTCTTCAGAATAAATTTTGGAAGTAAAATTCCAATTGTCCAAAGTAAAAATTTTCCAAATGCTAAGCCGTTTGATGTTTTTAGGTATTGCACTTGACGTTCTAATTGAGTAATAAGAATCGAATTCTCTTTACTCATTAGTTTGGCTTCCACGACAAATTGATAAACAAAAGAATCAGGTGCCCGACTTACAAGTTCCAATAAATCAGGAGGTGCATCGGCTAACTCTTCCTTAAATTCAGAATCTCTCCAATGCAAAGTTACAGAATCAAAAATATGTAAATAAAAACCATTTTTTTCAAATAGCTCGATAATTGAATTTCGATTAAAAAAACGAATATGGGTTTTATCGAGTAAACCCATCGAACGATATTTAAAATTACCTCTGAGTAAACTTGCGACTAATCCAGAATAGCCGATATGTGGGATAGAAGCCAAAAAAGAGCCATTCTCTTTCAAAAGATATCGACAACTCTCGACAGCCATCCACGGATCATAGAGATGCTCTAATACGTCAGAAAAAATAATTGTATCAAAGCTTGCGGGCTCTGGAAATTCTTTTTTCCAATCTAATTTGTCAATATCAGAAATAATAATTCGTTCAGAGTATGGCTCAATATTTGGCAAGAAGTCCGAATTTAATTCAACACAGGTGACTTTGCAATTCAATTTCTGTTTTAAATATTTGGTCATATAGCCTTTAGCCGGTCCAAACTCCAGGACTTTAGAATTTGGTTTTATCATATTGATAATTTTTGTATGAGAATTATTTTTATTACTTAAATCAATATGATTTGCGTAGTCTGTGTTTTTATTTATCATTTATTTTTCTTTTTAAGTATCTGTAGATTCTAAATAAAATAGGAGGAAAAAGTTCTCTTACGTAGAGGAAAATTTGTTTCGAAGTTTGAATTTTAAATTGTTTTTCACCGGGGGAATTAAGCCATCGGTCTAGATGATACACATAATGGAATCGCAAATCCTCGCTGCGATAAAGAGAAAAAACAGAATGAAAATAAGCGAAGGCAGAATCTAATTCATTGAAAAGAATATTTTTTCTAAAACTTAAATCAAGTTGGGTTAATGCGTATTTAAATTTAGCCTTTGAAATAATCATTAGCGCCGAATGAGGATTATACGCTACTCGAATAGATTTTCCTTCGAAGTTTTTAAATTGACATGTCCACCCCGGTATAGCTCGCAAATCGGGGCAATATACTTCTCCTTTTTTAGTATGCTCTAAACGATTTGGAAGCAAAATCTCATTCAAAAAAGAACTTTTATCAAAATGAATTATATTTTCAAATGTTTCCTTTGGAATAAACGTATCATCTTCCAGATTAATAAAATAGTCATATTCTTCAAGATAGTTTACCATACGATTGATTGATTCGTAAATCAAGAGTAAGGGAGCATTTTTAATATGCGAAAAATCGATATCTATAGGAACTAACGTAAATCCATCAATTCCACAGACCTTCACAGTAACATCATCACCAAGAGATTTAATCTGAGAAATTACTTTCTCGACAATTTCTTTACGTATCTTTTTTCTTTCCTGAACTTCACGACTATCCATTCCGTCGGGTAATGAGGATTTTCCGATGAATGTTTTATGCTGTCCAAAAAAATGATTTATATAACAGAGGATCTTCATGAAGTTGTTACAAAATTGTCACCCTGAGTTTAACTCTAAATTATTTTAATCTTTTTAAAAGAAATCTTACTTTTGAATAAACAAAATCAATCGAACCCAAAAATATTCTAGTAAAAACAGGTAAATGTTTTGCCCTACTTCTCCTTCTCTCCTCCTCTAAAATCGGTAAGTTTTTAGGATCAGACCCAAATCCCTGTGTATTAAACTGGCTAATCGCGATTGGTATATAAGAAGAAGTTGCCCTCCCTACTCCAATTGCATTTAAAAAAAAATCCACATCTGCCACTATTTTAAAGGTTGTATCATACATACCATGCCGCAGAAAGAGATTGCGTCTAATCAGTGTTACACAATGCCAGAGAACTCGATACGCTAAAAAAAATAAAGTCAAACGTTCTGGACTTTTTCCATACTCCACTTTTCCATTTCCATAATCGATGAGCATATCCCCGTAGATAATATCCGTATTGATTTTTTTCGAAAAAACTATTTCTAATACGGAATCGTTCACTAAAAAATCTCCCGAATTTAAAAAAAGACAATACTCTCCTTTTGCGTTCTGAATTCCTTTGTTCTGCGCATCATAAATTCCATTGTCTTTTTCCGATACTGTGTAAGATATTCCATTGCGGTATTTTTCGATTATCCCCTTACTATTGTCCCTAGATCCTCCGTCAATTACTATATGCTCCAAGTCTTTCCAAGTTTGGCTTTTTACAGATAGAATTGTTTTTTCTAGACCATCTGCATTGTTGAGATTAATCGTGATGATGGAGAGTTTAGGCATTGCCTCTGATGATTTAAATTAAATAAAGTAAAAT
The DNA here is from genome assembly GCA_017996175.1 of Leptospiraceae bacterium. Classification (GTDB taxonomy): domain Bacteria; phylum Spirochaetota; class Leptospiria; order Leptospirales; family Leptospiraceae; genus UBA2033. The sequence goes on along the minus strand of JAGOHK010000096.1, from coordinate 3,097 downwards.
ACAAATAATTACCATGGCACTCTTAAAAACTCTTTCCTCTTGCAATCTGCTCCAAAATCTTTAATAGAAATATCCCTAAACATATAAAATACACAGTCTGAATTTTCATATTCTTTTTCTTGAAAAGGTAGAATGCTATTATTTCCTTTTAAACTTAAGTTTGATAAAGAAATAAAAAGACTCTCCGCAAGCCCATTATATTTATTAAAAGAATTAATGACCACATACTTTTTATTTGGAACCTTATAATAATTTAAGAATCTTTCAAATGAGAGAATAGGCTCAAAATCAAAAGGGTCATTCATCAAAAGAAAAATCTTTTTACTCTTATCCGCTTTTAATATTTCTTTCTGGGTATTTAAAAATTCTGTAAATTCAGTCGTTCTTCTTATATTTTCCAAAGAACTAATTCTAATTTCGCCCATTGCTTTTGTATTTACATTGAATGACAAAAACAGAATCAGAGCAATATTGATATAAATAAATCCAATTCTCTTTAAAAAAATGGAATGCAAAGTTACCATTAAGAAAAAAATAATAAATTGATATGCTAAGATCCCTGGAAAATCATACCTCATACTTGTAGGCCAGTTACCATTATAAAATAAATAATTTAACAAATAATAACCTAAAAAAAAGATTATATATATAGCAGGCATTTTATAATTAATCTTTAATTTATTCTTTAAGTGATTTGCTGCCACTAAAATGGACGTGGAAATTAGCATTAAAAAAATCATCTTAGTTTCAGTAAAAGACAAAATATTAACAAATATTTTCAAACGACTTCCTATGCTTGTAGAATTTCCATAGACATCTTGCTTAGAATTGGCGAAATACAAAAATAAAGAAAGCACAATAAGTGTAAAATATCCACCAGAAATAAGAAAGCCGATAATTTCTCCTCTGTGCCTATTTTTCTTAATAAGAAAAATTATATAGAAAAAAGGAATAAGAAAAAAATACAAAAAGTTTTCCTTTGCCCCTATCATTATTATTATTCCCAAATAAAATAGGAGACTTACCCATTTACTTTTTATTCTATCTTCAAATTTTCTTTTAGCCCCAAGTAATACAAGCGAGAATCCTAAAGTACCATAAATCTCAGCCGGTCCCATTCTTGAAAAAATATCACTCCAATAATTATAAGAGAACACCCAAAGAACAAAAAGAAAAGAAGTTATGTACGATAAATATTTCGCTAAAAAATTATAGATTGCTATAACAAATAATAATAGAATTAGGATTCGAAATGCATACCAAAGAAAAGGATTATCTTGCCATATAATTAACTCTAAGGTTCTTAACATATAGTAGGATGGGCGGTATCGGGGAAAATTACCGAAGGCACCAACTTCTGTTTTATTTAGGATAATATTCCAATAATCACTAAAACCTACTTTAGTTTCATAATTGCCAATAAATGCAAAGATATCATGATCATCTATAAGCCACCACTGCGCAAAAAGATTATTACCAAATAAATAAAATATAAATAGCACAAGAAGGAATATATAAGTATACTGTATGAATTTATGATACTTTTTATATTTAGCCTCTAACAAATAAATGAACACTGCTAAAAAAAATACAATGATTCCGAAGTAAGATGCTATAAATTTATAATAACTTTCCATTTAAACTTTCTCGGCTATCGTCCAGGTTGCGAAAGAAAACTTTTTTCCAATCCAAGTTTTACCTAACATCCAATCTAGTTTCGAAAAAAACTTTGAAAAAAATGTATTTCCTATATTCAAAAACGGAAATGCATCAGGATTATAATAAAGCACGTATCCGACGAGTCCCGGATAAAACTGTTTTAAAATTTTAAATTTATTTCCGGTAAGCAAAGTATTGTACTGATCCAATTCAAAACCGCGCTCTGAATTTTCTTCAAACAGTGAATTTTTTTTGTAAATCCTTTCTCGAATTTTTTTAAATAACCAATTATTATGAGTTGGTTCTAAATTAATAAATAAACCTCCCGGTTTAAGTGAATTGTAAATATTTTGTAATGCAATACTAACTCCATCGGGTACGTGATGTAATCCGCCGAGTATGATTACTAAATCATACTTTTTTTCACTCTTAAACTTTAACATGTCTTGCTGAAATATTCTAACGTTTTCTCCGTTGACTTGCTTTGAATGTTCTACCATTTCATCAGAATAGTCAAAACCTTCAAAATGAAAATGAGGAAATCTCTTTATAAAGAATTGAGAACCTTCGGCTATGCCGCACATCGCTTCCAAACATTCCATTTTTTTGTCTTGGATAATAAGATTTTTCTGTAAATAGTTTAAAAGAGAATCCCACCAGATTTGTTTATAAGCTAGGTGGTTTTTATTTTCTCTAGATGATAAATATAACTTAGAGATTTTATTAAAATGTTCTCTTTGAATTTCGCTTTTATCCATTATAGATTTTTCTCCCGAATAATATAATTTGGTCTTTTCTTTGATTCAATGGCAATCTTACCAATGTATTCCCCAATAATTCCAAGCATAATTAAATTAATGCTTCCCAAAAATAACACACTGATAAGAAGCGACGTCCACCCTGGTATAGAAATGTTCGATAGGAAAAAAATAGAAAGCGCATAAATAATATAAAATAAACTCAATACAAAAACAAAAGAACCAATGAAAGTCGTTAGATGCAAAGGTTTTACACTAAATGAGGTAATTCCTTGCATTGCAAATAAAAACATTTTTCTAACGGTATATTTTGATTTGCCCCAAACCCTTTTTTCGGGAACATATTCTATACCAAACTGCTTAAATCCTAACCAAGGTATCATTCCTCGGATAAATAAATTCCCCTCTTTCATTTCTTTAATCACATCCACTACTTTCCTATCTAGAAGTCGAAAATCAGCAGCTCCTTGTGAAATATTCAATCCAGAAAGTTGGTTTAGTAAAATATAGAAAATTTTAGCTGTTAATCTTTTAAATAGGCTTACATTTTCTACGTCTTTTCGTATAGTGTAAACTATTTCAAACCCTTCTTCCCATTTCCGTACAAGCTCAGGAATCAACTCAGGAGGATGTTGTAAATCCGCATCCAACGATATTACTATATCGCCTATCGCATAATC
>JAGOHK010000208.1 GCA_017996175.1 Leptospiraceae bacterium | reverse complement strand
CTTGGAGTTAAAACAAGATTATCCGCTTTCCTCTTTGCAATCGGTTTTGCCTACCAACATTTAATAGACAAATCAAATTTTCTAAATCACTATTATCTTATTTTTCTACTTTGTATTATTCTCGCTCTAATTCCAATTCCAGATACAAAGAAGATAACAAAAGTTATGCGCATCCCAAGGTGGGCTCTCTGGCTCGTTCGATTTCAACTTGGGGTAGTTTATACATTCGGGGCGATTGCAAAAATGCGACCGGACTGGGTGTTTGAAGCTATGCCTTTAAAAATCTGGCTTCTTATGAATCGAGACATGCCAGTCATCGGAGAAATTTTAGTTTGGAATATCACTCCCTACTTTTTTAGCTATGCTGGTCTTGTATTTGACTTATTCATTTTTCCATTCCTATTAATTCCGAAAACTAGAAAGTTCGCCTACTCCATTGTTTTATTTTTCCATATTATCACTTTTCTACTTTTTCCAATTGGTATGTTTCCCTGGGTAATGGTGTTTTTGACTCCCGTATGTTTTTCAAATAGGTTCCACTACCGGTTTATAATAATTATGCGCAAATTAATTTTTGTAAAGCGAGACCGAGAGTCACAGAGCCAAAGAAGGTTTAAGGAATTTATTTCCAAGGTATTTGATAGAAAATTAATACCGTATACTATATTCAAATCTTCGAATATACCAAAATCATCTGTGACTCTATGGCTCTGTGGCAAATCCATTTCAGCGAATTTCTACTTAGCAATCTTTTTTTGTATTTTACAAGTTTTACTTCCCTTTAGGCATTTTCTATTTCCGGGAAATCTACTTTGGACAGAAGAAGGATTTCGATTTTCGTGGCATATCATGGCAGCTCATAAATCAGGTCTTGTAAGTTTTTTTGTGAAAGAAGAAGGAAAAGAAAGAATTCCTGTATCTTATAATAGAATTCTCACACAAAGACAGTTAGGGCAAATGACAACGGATCCTGCCATGATCTGGCAGTTTGCAAATTTTATTTATAAAGAGGAAGAAAAAAAAGGACGAAAGAGTTTTGGAATATATGCAGAGGCTTACGTCTCATTAAACGGAAAGCCTGCCACACTTATGATCGACCCAAATGTAGACTTACACTCTGTTTCCTACGATTATTTCAATCCTACAAAATGGATTTTGGAATTGAACAAGTAAAATCAGACTCCGAAATAAGAGCATATTCCAATTATCCTCATACTCATTGTTCTGCACAAAGTAGATTTTGAGAAGATGCACAACTAGGTGAACCAGCAACATCTCTCAAGGAGGTATAATTCGTTTGATCACTTAAACCAACCCGTCCTGAACCTGTAGTATTTGTAAAACTTGTACAGATTGTGCCGGAAGCCCCCCAAATCGTCGCATTGCTAAAACCCGACCAATACTTCACCTGAGTTCCCGAGCTAAATGAATTTGACATTGATCCAAAAACAAAAATCCCGTTTGCGTTAGTAGTAAATAAAACCACTGAATCAGAAGCTCTAACATAGGAAGTAGTTGCGACTAATACCCAATCAGTATGCTCACCCGGACCACCAGAACAATTAGAAGTTGTGCAGGCTTCTCTATTCGTGCCATCTACTAGGATCGCTTTATACGTGCTTCCATCTGCAGGTTTACTAGAATCCGCATTACATTTAGTATCCGCTCCTGTAATACCACCTAAATTCCCGTTATATTGAGAAGATGTAACAAAAATTCTTTTTACCCCTGCACTAAGTCTTGTAACTGTAATCGTATAAGTCTTCGTTGTTGCATCCTGAGCGGTTACTACAACAGTAACCACATTGACACCAACACTCATTGCAAGATTTCCAGAAGCAACACCAGATGCTACAGAAACAGAATTAACTGCGATCGTAGCTGTTACATCCGATGCGGTAGGCGTTACAGTAACAAACGTAACTGTATTCGTAATAGATGCGGTATAAGAAGTAGTTGCCGCTGCAAATACGGGACTAAGTGTGCCTGAACTAATCGCCAAAGAGGATAAATCATTGTTGGAACTGCCAGCGCGCGTAACTGTAATCGTATACGTTCCTTGTGTTCCATCGGAAGCTGTTACTACTATGGTTATTGTATTTGTTCCAACGGCAATGTTAATTGCACTAGAACTTACGCCTGACGTTACTGCGCTGCCATTTACAGTGATTGTATTTCCTGAAATAGAACTAGGAGTGAAGCTAATAGTCGAAGTAGAATTTCCGACACTCACCGTATACGAAAAATTAGTTTCAGAAAAGCTAGGAGAAAGAGCACCTGAATCAGGAATTAAACTAGTTAAAGTGACAGCAGAGGCATTCGTTGTTGATGCCAGTGAATATATTAGTTTTAAAGAGGGATTCTTATTTATTTGACAGTTTAGTAAAAGTATGAAAACTCCGAATATCTTAATCACGATGAATACCTACTATTCTATATGACAATTCATTTTGCTCATTTTCTTATCAGAAATTTCATATTTCCATTACTTTATTTTTAAAAACTATTTAAAGCCTAACGTTAAATTGAGTATATTCTCAAAATCTATACCCGAGTGATACTTGAATTCCTATCATATCTACAACTCCAGATGTAGCGGCTACTCCATTTGTCCGTAGACCCGCTCGAAGTAGATAATTGTTATGAAATAAATTTTGCCAACCATATTCAAACTCGCCGGCTGCCCGAAGCGCTGTTGCGTTCGCAGAATTTCCGTTTTCGGTGAGAGTGATGTAAGAAGTTCCAATTCCCAATTTGGAATAAAGATTTAAACCCAATAAAACATGATCGAACTGAAGATAGAAAAAATTTTGAAAGAAGGAATAAGACAAATTTCCACCAGTGGAAAAATATTCTGTTTGAAATCCGACTAGCCACTTATCGCTTAACTTCCCAAAAGAAGGTTCGACATAAAACCCTCCTCCGAAACTAGAATAATTCACATCACTTGCTATATACCCGTTTCGAAAAGCTAATCCATAGAAACCCCAAGTCCAAGGGTGGGAAGTTTTTTCGGCAGATTTAGTGTTAAAAGTATTTTCCGACCGAAGTGTGTCCACTTCGGCGGAAAATAAAATTGTACTATAAACAAGGAGAATAAACAAACAAAACTTTCGAGTCATTGAGTCATTAGACTTGAATGGGGTCATTCTACAAATCAGAAAAAAATGTCAAACAAAATTAAGTTATTAATTTTAAAAATTTTCCTTTTTTTCCCTGACGAACTAAATACTCTTTCCCCTTCTCGATTATTAGTTTAGCATCTGTTAGCTTCTCTTCATTGAGATAAAGTCCACCACTTTTTACAAGTCTATGTCCTTCCGATGTCGAAGCGATAAATCCCTGTTTAGCGAGAACTTGTAAGAGTTGCGTTTGCCCTGATGCAAAAATTTCATCTGAAATTTGAACTGTTTCAATCTCATCCGGGATCGCACGGTTTTTTGTGTTATGCACTCGATTCCATTCTTCAATTGCCTCTGCATTTTTTGCAGGTAAATGGAATTGATCCATAATCAGTTTTGCAAGTTCAGTTTTCACTTCTTTAGGATGGACTTCGTTTTTTTCGATTTTCAATTTTCGATTTTCGATTTCGGATTTAGGTAAGTCAGTGAGTAATTCGAAGTAATTCCACATGAGTGTATCGGAAATCGACATGATTTTTCCGAACATATTAATTGGCTCTTCATTAAATCCAATATAATTTCCAAGAGACTTAGACATTTTCTTTATACCGTCTAAACCGACTAGTAAGGGCAGTGTAATTACTACTTGCGGAGTTTTTCCATAATCGCGCTGTAATTCTCGACCGACTAAAAGATTAAATTTTTGATCAGTTCCACCTAGTTCAATATCTGATTCCATTACGACAGAATCATACCCTTGCACAATAGGGTATAAAAATTCTAGCAGTGAAATGGGATTACCCGCTTTATATCTTTTACTAAAATCATCTCTCTCTAAAAGCCTAGCCACGTTATACTTAGAAGTTAAAACCAAAACTTCTTCGAAACTCATCTTTGAACACCAAGTAGAATTAAAAACAATTTTGGTTTTCTCTGGGTCTAAAATTTTAAAAACTTGTTCTTTATAAGTCTCAGCATTTCGCCCAACGTCTTCTTTTGTAAGTCTTTTACGAGTTTCTGATTTGCCAGTTGGATCTCCAATCATTCCGGTAAAATCGCCAAGCAGAAATTGAACTTCATGACCTAGACTTTGAAAATGCTTCATCTTACGAAGTAAAACAGCGTGACCCAAATGTAAGTCGGGCGCAGTCGGATCAAAGCCTGCTTTGATAATTAATTTTCGATTTAGATTTAATTTATCTTTTAGTTCTGCCTCTGGGATAATTTCTACTGTTCCACGTTTGATTAATTCGAAACTTTCTTGCTTGTTCATACTTCTGGACTTTATTTTTTTTCATCGGAATAGAGAAACTCATTTTTATTGGTTGCCAAATTCGCTGAACTGTTTACATAAGATTACTCGTAGAAATTAATTGAGTTAGCATGAGAAAATTCCTTATATTTATAATTCCTTTCCTCGTATTCTTTTTAGCAGATTGCAAAGCTAAAAACAGAAAAATCCCGCCCAAAGCCGTGAATGGAATTTTAAATCTCCGTCAAATAAACCCAGAACCGACCCTAAACAGAAATGATGGCGAGCACGTCGTTAGCGAAACCGATAAAAGACTTACCCCGAACGAAACCAATAAAGGGCTTACCTCGAACGAAAACGATAAAGGACTTGCCTCGAACGAAAACGATAAAGGACTTGCCTCGAACGAAAAAGATAAAGGACTTGCCTCGAACGAAAAAGATAAAGGACTTGCCTCGAACGAAAACGATAAAGGACTTGCCTCGAACGAAAACGATAAAGGACTTGCGCCGAACGAAATAGATAAAGGGCTCGCCCTGAGCGAAGCCGAAGGGTGGAATTTCCAGAAAGACGGAGTGATTGACCTAGAAGGAGATTGGGATTTTTTCTGGCTCCGTTTTC
>JAGOHK010000095.1 GCA_017996175.1 Leptospiraceae bacterium | reverse complement strand
TCAAAAATAATAAGGAACTGATTACTAGGCGAAGGCGAAGGTCGCGAATACTTCGAGCGAAGGGTGGAATGCACACCGATAGGGACGATATAAAATACGATGTTTTTGTTTATGTGTTATGGAGTTAAATGAAATGGGATTAAACGACGAGCGCAATGATACGAATAGGAATATCCTAAACTATAGACCATCGTTCAGTTATCGGTGTCCTCGGTGTGTATCGGTGGTAATCTTTAAATGGTTTTCTTAATTGTGCAGCATTGAGTGAGGTTAGAAATCTGGATAATAGGAGAGTTTTATGAGTGCAGCTTTATCAGGTGGAATGATATTTTTGGGATTTTGTTTTGTGTTGGGAGCTTTTATTTTAGTTTCTACACGGATTTATATGATTAGCTCCGAATTTGTAATGAAGATACTCAAATATATCCTCATCGCATTTATCTGGCTCATATTCAGTGTTGCTTCCATTGCCGTTGGTTTTAGAATTGACTCAAGGCATTCGGAAAGTTATAGCCGTGGTTTAAAATCTGTTTCTGAAATTTGGGGTGGGGAGATAAATCAGTTTCCACCTTCTTTGACTTATCCAACCAAAATAACCGAAGAATATCAAAATGAAAAAACAGGTGAGACAAAGGAAAGAATTCGAACTGTAAATGAAAGCCTAGGATTTCATTCCCAAATTCTAAATTTGAAACTGAGTAAAACAATTCGTCAAAAAGGTCTTTTGATTTTCCCCGGTTATGAATTAGATTTTGTTGGAACTTTTATCATTAAAAATACCAAAAATTCTCCTAACACTTTATATTTTCATTTGAATCTTCCTCAGTTTGCAGGAAATATTTCTGACATCAAAGTAGAGTTAAACGGCAAAACTTACGAACGGGATACAAATTTAGCTGATGGAGTCGATTGGAGTGGGAATTTGGCTTCTGGGGAAGAACAAGAAATTAAAATTTTTTACAAGGCACGTGGGACTGGAGGGTTTAATTATAGTTTGGCGAATGAGAAATTAGAAATCAAAGAGTTAGTTGTAAATCTAGACACAGACTTTACGGATTATACGATTCCTGATTTAGCAATGGTTCCTACAAATGCCAACGAAGCGGCTAATCAAGTGAAACTCAACTGGAGCAGTAAAAATTTAATTACAGGGCAAAATATTTCTCTCCATTTTGACATTCCTGGGAATTACGGGAAAGTAGCCTCTAAATTATTTTTTTATTCTCCCTTGGCACTACTATTATTTTTGACAATGATTTTATTATTTTCTATTGCAAAACAAATTTCGCTTCATCCAATGCATTATCTTTTTTTGATCGCTTCGTTTTGTATTTTTTATTTATTAGGATCTTACTTGATTAGTTATATGAGCATACTACTTGGTATCCTCGCTTCGCTACTTGCTTCAACGGGGATAATGGTGTATTACTCCAAGCTCATCAATAAGGGGCAGTTTTTAGTTGGTTTAGTGGGTATTTCTGCTTTGATATTTCAATGGTTTTTTTCGGCGGCGTTTTTCTTCCCAGAACATACTGGGCTTTTGATTACGATTGCATCCATCCTTGCTTTTGTGGGATTACTAAAAGCAACTGCTGATGTTGACTGGGAGAATAAGTTCTAGGAATTTTCCTTTCGCGAGAACATTGCTTCGATTTCTTTCCAACCTTTCTCGCGGGCTAATTGCCTATAGTCGTTCACGAGTCTGTGGCACTGCATGGCGACTTCAAACATATTAAAATTTTCTTTGCTGATAGATTTTATTTTTGCAAATCGGTTTTTGATTTGAGTTGCTAGATAGTCTACTTCTTCTCTTCGTACGATTTCATTAGAAGTACTGTCTAATATTTTAGAAATTTCTTTTTCGGAAAAACCTTGTCTTGCTTTTTTCTGCTCCGCCTTAGATGCCAAACTTGCTTCCAAAGAAGCATCGGCAGCACTGTTGATGATTTCTATGATTTTCTCTGGAGTGTATTCTTCTTGCATCGAAATTTCCTTTAATGATCTTGTTTTATCCAACTATAAAAAATAGTAAACGAAAAATTTTCCTGTAATTGTCATCCCCGAAATTTTCTGTCGGGGATCTTTAGGTGTTGAGATTCCCGACAAAAGAATTCGGGAATGACATATGAAAAAACTTATTTTTGTATTTCCTTAAATACATTTTCGACTTCTGTGGGCACGGAAGTAAAGTTGACTCTAAAAATTACTTTAGGTGATTCGGAAATGTTTTTTGTCACCTTGGCGTAAAGATCATTGGCAAGTTCTTTTCCGTTTTCGTCTGCGAGTACTACTTTGACATTGTTTAGTTTTTCGACAGAAATGGGAGCTTCAATTTCGGCTTCTTTTCCGTTCATTTTGGTAATATAGCCGATGTGAACGTCCGTACTTGCGTGTTTACCTGCAAGAATTGTAAATAGGAATTGAATTTTCTTTTTGATTGGGTGGAGGACTATTTCTTTCTTCTCCGGCAAATAGATATTATACTCACCACCAATTCCACCCACTTCACTTATGATGATTGGGTTTTTTACTCCTTTAGGCATTACTTCGAATTGATCGTCTACCCGGACAATTCCACCGCAGGCGTCTAAGGTTCTTTGGGATACTAATGTTTGTCCGCCAACCGTATATGATTCGATGCGAGAAGTTAGGTTTACATTGCTTCCGACTACTCCGTATTTGGTTCTCTTGTGAGATCCAATATTTCCGACTACGATTTCGCCTGTGTTAAGACCGATTCCCATTACAACTTCAGGAAGTCCGTCTTGTTTGTTTTTTTCGTTTACTAGCTTCATCGCAAGTTGCATTTCGATAGCGCAGGCAACTGCACGTGCTGCGTCGTCATCGCGAAGAATTGGTGCACCAAAGATAACAAGGATTGCATCCCCAATGAATTCATCTATTGTTCCGTTATATTTTAAAATTACATCAGTCATTACATCGAGGTAATTATTAATCATATTGACGCATTTTTCTGCGGAAAGTCTTTCACTAATTGAGGTAAATCCGCGTAAGTCGGTCATCATGATAGTTACTTCTCGTTTTTCTCCTCCGAGAGAAGTTCCTTTTGGAGATTCTAGAATGCTTGTTACAACGTCATCCGATAAATAACGACCAAATGTATTTTTGATAAATTCATTTCTAGCATTTAAAGCCTTTTTAATTCTATTTAGAATTAGAGCAAGCCCCATCGCAATTCCTAGAATTACAATGGAAATGGTAAGATTTAATTTATTGGTTTCTTTAATAGCACCAATATAATCATCTTCTGGAACTACAAGACCTATCGTCCAATCCTTCTCAAACGTATCTGGAAATTGCTTATAAGAGGCTATATACCGTTTGCCTTCAATTTCTATTGTAAACTTTGTTTCCTTGGTTTCTGCAAAATGTTTATAGGATTCTTGGACAATCGGAGGATTTACTTCTAACTCTACAACTTTTCTAGAACGAAATTTATCTTCTCCCTCTTTGATCATTGGTTGGGTAACATCGGGATAAGCCACAAGATCACCCTTACTATTTACAATGAATGCGATAGCAGTTTTACCAAATTTTTTATCTTGTATTTCTTTTCGTAAATCTTCTAGGAAATTAGAAATTTCAATTAAAGGAATATCTAACCCAAAAATTCCCATAAGTTTACCGTCAGCTAGAACAGGAGCAGAGGCAGTAATTCCTGGAATTTTTCCTGTATTGAATATATAGACATCACTCCAAAATAGTTTCTTTTTTTCGTCAGAGGTATATTTCTCTTTTGCGCCAATGTACCATGGTCTCTCTCTTGGATCATATTTCTCTTGGGTTATTTCTTCTTTAATAATTTGTCCAATATCGTTTCTATACTTCCATTTAACAATGGGCTCTTTTTTGGAGCGGTCAATGGTTTTGGTTGCGATAGTTCCATCATTCATTCTTTTTTGTTGCAGGAAATCACCTCGTTCATTTCCGATATTGAACATAGTGAGTTGCGGATGAAGGATAAGAATATTAATCATGAGAGAATTGAGTCCAGGATTATCTAGAAGAGTTTTGGAACCTTCCCCCGCAACTTTCGACGAAAGTTCTGTCATATCAACCGCAGTAAAAAGATAACTTGTAGTTTTTTGAATTACCCGGTTATTGATTTGGTCGATTAAATCTTCCGTTAGTGATAGAATCGCTCGCGAATTTTTGTAATAACTAAATGCAGTAACCGCCATCACGGATAGTACAAGAAAGGTAAGACTAAAGAAAATAATTTCAAAACTGGACTGGTTGAATTTTTTGATGGCTTTATTTATAAAACCCGATTTTTTCTGTGTGCTAATATCTGACATGCAAATTGACTCCTGCCCATAAAGGAAAGCTCTTCCTAAATATCGTAATGAATACGTCTTTTAAATACAGTTTTGTTAGTTTTCTGGTAAAATAAAAAATGACAATCTTAATTTGAATTTGTGTATTAAAAACTTTAGTTTTTATAAGTATAATCTCTCGAGTGAAAAAAATATTTGAGTTGTTAAATTCTAGAAGAAATAAATTATTTCTTAGTTTCGCTAGGGCAAACAATAGTGAATGGTCAGACATGTTGAAAGCTTTTGAGAATTTCCAAATTGCTTTTTAATTTGACAGGTTAGAATTAGAAAGAATACTAATAAAGTGAATCTCACACTTTTATGTTTACCCAATTTTTTTACAGACTAAAAAATCGCAAAATTCCAGTTTCGACAGCGGAGTTAATTGATTTATTAAAAGCAGTTTCTTATTTCTCCGAGAAAAATGGATCTCTTTCTATAAGTGAATTTTACTCCATCTCACGTAATTGCCTCGTAAAAGATGTAAAACACTATGACGATTTCGATCTTATTTTTGCAGAGGTATTTAAAGGACAAGTTGGTGAGGATAATGAGATGAAATCTCTTATCGAAGAATGGCTCAAAAAAGCAATCGAGAGAGAAATTCCAGAAGAACAAAAAAATGCCGCAACTAAATTAGAATACGAAGAAGTCCTAAAAAATCTACAAAAAAGACTAGAAGAACAAAAAGAGCGCCACGATGGTGGAAATAAATGGGTTGGTACGAAAGGTACTTCAGCTTTCGGTAACTCTGGATTTAACCCAAATGGTGTTCGAGCAGGAGGGGATTCTAGCGGCAAAACAGCATTTGACGTGATTGACGAAAGACGATTTAAAGATTACAGAACGGATGAAACTTTAAATGTGAGGCAAATCAAAGTTGCCTTAAAGAAATTACGCAATCTCAAAAAAGAAGGTAGACTTGAATTTTCCATTCAAAGAACGATTGATAAAACCTGTTCTAACGGGGGCGAATTAGAATTAGTCCATGAGAGATCTCGTAAGAATGATTTAAAACTTTTACTTTTAATGGATGTTGGTGGAAGTATGAGTCCTCATGCAGCTAGGGTAAGTAAATTATTTAGTGCAAGTCATCAGCTTAATCACTTCAAAGAATTTCACTATTACTACTTTCATAATATCATCTACGATTCAGTCTTTACAGATGCAAGTATGTCAAAAAAAGTTTCTGTTTCCAAACTCACTAAAAAATTTCGTCCCGATACAAAAGTGATTTATGTCGGAGATGCTTCTATGCATCCCTATGAGCTTTTTAACAAAACGGGGATGTATGATTATTATGGTTACGGGTATTTAAAAAATACTAAGCCAGATGTAAAATTAAAGACAGGTTTAGATCGACTTAAAGATTTAACTGAATATTTTCAAGATTCTGTTTGGTTGAATCCAGACGATAGGCGCTATTGGCATCACGAAACTATAGAGGCTATTTGGGATTTAGTGCCTATGTATTTTTTGAGTATTGATGGATTGCAGAGGGCAGTTAAAAAGCTTTTGGGTAAATAGAAAAACCTTTGTCTTAACTATTTCGTCACATTCGATAAGCGGCTTTTCTTTTTACACAATCTTTATTGTCTACACGCACTCAGTGACCGGACTGGCTCGAAATACTACTGACTAAATTGTTTAAGTATTGACAGTTTTCGGGTAACGTTAAATGAATTGTAAAAATTCTTTTACGGGGTTATTCATGTCGTATTTAATTCTTTTTTTCGTTCTATTGTCTTCCCCTTTATTTCTATTTTCACAATCCGTCGAAAAACCAGGAGAATTATTATTAATTCCTCAATCGGGACATACGAATGATGTGCACACAATCCAGTTTAATTCGGACGGAAATTTTTTTCTTACAGCAGCGACTGCTGGTGATGTTTATCTTTGGAATTCGGATGGACAAATTGTGCGCTCTTATTCTGGAAATGTTGGATATATTCGTAAAGCGGCGTATTCTCCTGATGGAAAATTTGTTTTGCTAAATGGGTATAATGGAATTAACCTCTTAGATGGAAATGGAATTTTATTGAAACAATTTTCAGCTAGCGGCGAAATCGCAGCGTTTTCTCCTGATAGTAAAAAATTTATCTGTAATGATTCAAATCGTTCTATTTCCTTATATGATACTAGTGGAAATAAAATTTCAGAATTAAAGGGACATACAAGCTCTCCCTTTCGTGCAAATTTTTCACCGAGTGGGCAACAAATTGTTTCAGGTGATGTTAATGGATTTATTTTTGTTTTCGATCTCTCTGGAAAAGTAGTTTCTTCTTTTAAAGCTCATGATAAATCCATTGATTTTGTAAGGTTTACTCCTGATGGAAATTCGATTGTTTCAGGTGCAGGGGATAATTTAGTACAACTTTGGGATTTAAAAGGGAACTTAAAGAAAAATCTTTACTCAGGTTCCTTCTTTAAATCGAAATACGGCTTTAATGAATTACAATTTTCTCCCGATGGTAGGAAATTTGTCCTCGGTGTGAGTGCTTCTAGCGTATATATTTTTGATTTGAATGGCGAGGAAAAGGCGGAAATAAAAAATGTCTTAGGTCCAAAAACAGTAGAATGGTCAGTAAAATCAGGTAAAATATATATTGGAGATCAAAGTGGTAACGTATATCGTTTTTCTGGAGAAGGTAAATACGAAACAATTTTGGCAAAAAACTTAGCGCCTATCTATCACTTGGTTTCTAGTGCACAAAACATAGTCTCTAATGCTAAAAGATATGGTTTAAATTTCTGGGATACTAGGACAGAGACAGTTGAAAAAATACAAAACGCAAATTACTATTTGGGTAAACTTTTTAATTCTCTGGATAACAAACAGTTTGTCGCAGTCGGAAACCAAGGTGCTAAAGTATCCATTTACGATTATGAAAAAAGAACACTCACTAGAGAATTTTCAGTTGTAGATGATCAAAGTGCAAGTACAGTTTCTGTTTCGATTGATAAGAATAATAAATTACTAGTAAGTCTTAACCTTTATCCCAAAGTTAGCGTAATATTATGGGATCTGAATGGAAAAAAAATAAAGGACTTTTCTAATTTATTCTCTGCTCTTACAAAAGTTTCTCTCTCACCTGACGGAGATAGATTTATAGCTAAATCTTCCAATGATTCCTCCCTTAAAATTTATGATTTGAATGGAAATCAAATGAAGGAGGTAACAGAGGATAGTTACTATACTTCGCACGTATTTTCCTATTCTAAAAATGGAAAGTATATATTTTCTGCTGTGGATAAAAAAATATACGTATACGATTCGGATTTAAAATTAAAATTTAGTTCCCCTCAAAATTATAGAATATTTTCAGCCGTAACATCATCTGACGATAAATTATTGGCTATAGCTGGAGATGGTCGGGCGATTCACCTTCTGGACTTGAACGGAAAAATTGTAAAAACGTTTAATGGAAATTTTGGTAATGTTCAATCGCTTCTTTTTTCAGATGATAATAAATTTTTAATTGCTGGATGTACGGATGGGATGATTCGTTATTTTAATGTTTCGGAAGGCAAACTAGCTGTAACCGTTGCTCCTACTGAATATGGAATCTTAGCTATAGCACCGGATGGAAGATTTGATTATAGTGATAGTCGAGTCATGTCATACCTTGCATATCGCAAAGGGGGAACTAATGAAATGGTTTCCCTAGACCAGGTATTTCAAAGTTATTATACCCCAAATTTATTTAAAAAAGTAATGTCCGGAACTTTACCTAAACCAACATCGGATATCAATGTAGCGATTAAGAAGAATTTGCCGGAGTTAAAATTAGAGATAGGTTTACCGACTAACGGTAAGGTCGATTTGAATATAGAAGCCTGTGATAAAGGGGGAGGTTTACAGAATATAGGTATATACCAAAATGGAAATTTAATTCATCCAGATAATTATGTTAATAAATTAACACAAAAAGGAAATTGCAAAGTTGGTATTCTCTCTTTAGAATTGATTACTGGAGAAAATATTTTTAAAGTAAGTGCATACAATTCTGTCAATATTAAAGCTGAGTCAGTAAATGTAGCGGTTACTTATGATTCTCCTGCATCGAAAAAAGCAGACCTCCATCTAATAATGATTGGAATTAATGAATACGTGAATGCTCCTTTACAATTTGCAGTTAAAGATGCAAAGGACTTAAAAGAAATTTTTAGTAAATACGCAAATCGCACCTTTGAAAAAATAAATATTTATGAGGCATACAATAAAGAGGCTACTAAAGAAGGGATACTAGCAACATTTGAAAAAGCAAAAAGTACTGCAAAACTAAATGACACAGTAGTGATATTTTTGTCAGGACATGGAATCGTAATTAACGAAAAGTTTTATTTTATTCCTCCAAACATCAATGACTTATCAGAGGAAGATGGAAAAAATCCTGTGAAGAGTGCAGCTTGGGAAAAATATGCAGCCCAAGGTTCAATTTCTAGCGATGAGATTACAGGTGTAGTAACTCGAATGAAATCCAACCAAAAAATGCTTATCATTGATTCTTGTTATTCGGGCGGAAACTGGTTGGCTCAAATTTCGAACGGGAAGTCTGAACGAAAAATGGAAGAACAAAAATCCGATATAGCTAAAAAAGCTGACTCAAGCGGCATAGCAATGCTTGCCGCCGCGCAGGATGACCAAGAGGCAAATGAAGACAATGGACTTGCACAGGGACTTTTAACCTTTGGTTTACTGGAAGAAATAAAATTTCAGAAAACAAATGGTAAGGTCACAGCTTTCTCCGTAATCGCAAATGCAGTAAAAAGAGTTCGTGAGTTAGCAAGGAAGTTAAATCATGAACAAACTCCTTTTGAACGGAGAACTGGAAATGACTTTGACCTCAGTAACTGACGTGAATCTCAGAAAAAATCATTGACTTAGTTAAATATAAAAAATAATTTCTGAACAACAACAAATATGGAGACTTTCTATGAAACAATTTTCCCTTTTATTTATTCTGCTTAGTTTTATCCTATCCTCTGTGATTTTAGGGTCTGCGGATAATTTCAATTCTAATTCTGGCAATTTTGTGTTAACCGATGATAAAGAAAAAAAGTCGGAAGAAATAAACGTGAAACCAAAAGAAGAGAAGCCAGAAGAAAAACCTAGTGAAAAATCCGAAGAAACAAAAGAAAAACCTAAAAGCGATGGAAAAAAAGGTTTTGGCGGGAATAGATTTAAGTATAAAAAAGACAAAGATAAAAAATGAAGGGTAATCTCAATTTGCCACTAAGTGGATTTCAGTTTTGTTTTTTTAGTTTTATTCTATTTTTTCAGACGAGCTTATTTCCTGAAAAAGTGGTCGCAGATAAAGAAAAAGATTCCTCAGGCTTTAAAATTGAACATTTTAAGGTCAAAGATTCCGGGGAAGACCATTATGAAATGGCTATAACGGGAAATGATGAGGAGGAAGTCTGCCGTATTCTAAAAGGATTAGATGAAAAAAGAAATTTCAAAATAAAACTTTCAGGGATAAAAACGGAAATCTACAAAGGGAGTATCACTGAGGATAGATTTCCAATATTCTATTTTAATGCCTACAAAACTGTCCCACCGAATCCAAATGCAAAATTGGAATTGTTTTTAACTAAGAATGGGAAAGAGCAGAAAGTAGATGAAACGTTAGTTGTTATACCTTCCACTTTCGGACCGGACAATCAACCAGTAATCACAAAAGTAAAACCAAGTGGGGGAGTTGTCGGGGATACACTCGTAATACAAGCAAAGAATCTTGGAAAAGATATTGATAAAATCGATATTTGGTTACATGATTCCAAACTAGATGAAGTGTTAGCGGAAGCGGCTAATAAAGATTCTTCGGTAAAGGAAGAACCAACTAGTTGTCTGAAAACATATATGGAAGATCCGAGTATGCCTTCCGAGTATCGAACAGAGGTCATAAAGATTTCTCCTGTTACTCTTTCGCAACCAGATCCAAAGACAGGTATTCAAGAACTTGCATTTAGCATTCCAGAAGATATGGATAGGAAAGCAAATGAGAATTTTGTAAAGAAGAGTCTAAAAATTCGCCTGAATGTAAATGGAAGGTATAGTCGTCATTTTTCCGTGACATTGTTACCGGAGAATTGGAATGGGAAAATTATACTTTTCACTTTGTTTATGACTCTTTGCACCATTGGGGTTATAGCTTGGATACTTGGAAAATGGAATATTATGCCCAATATACTACTAGATGTTGAGACGAATACATACAGCCTTTCTCGTTTTCAAGCTTTTGCGTGGACTGTGGTTTTACTCGGCAGTTATTTTTATATCGCTATTTGTACTGGGCTAGTTCTGCGAGATGGTATAATTCCTGATTTTAATCCTTCTCTTATTGGGTTAATGAGTATTAGCTACACTGGTCTTATTTCTTCTCATTTTTTAGGAAAGAAAAACCCAAAGAACGAAATCAAAAATCAGGCACCTGAACTCAGTAATTTGTTTTCCACGCATGGAATTGTCGATATATCTAGATTACAATTACTCTGTTTTACCGTGATTGCTATAGCGGTCTATTTATATAATTTAATAATTTCAAATACATTAAACGGTCTTCCGGATATTCCGCCTACTCTACATGGGTTACTCATGACTAGCCAGGGAAGTTATTTAGGTGGAAAAATTTTTGGTGATAAAATTGCAGTGAATCAAATTTTTCCAAATGTATTTTCTGCAACAGAAACAGAAATCGAATTTAATATAGTTGGGGGTGGATTCATAGAAGGAATTAAAATTATGTTGGAAGGATCTGACAAACCACCAGTAGCCGCAACTTATTCAAGTCCATCCAATATTAGTTGTAAACTGCAATCTGATAAAACAGTTGGGAAAAGAAATTTATTATTAATTCCACCTGTGGGAACAAGTATTTCACTAAACGAAGTCATTGAGATTGTAGAAGGGAAAAATAGTGATACGGAAAAAATGGAATCTGAAATCAAAGAAACACAATCAAAGTCTAAGAAAAAATCAAAAGGATAAGGAGACGATAATGAAAATTAGATTATTTATATTAGTTTTTTGCGTTGTATTTTTAAATGCATCGCTTTTTAGTTTTTCTCAAATGAACGATACGGAAATGATTCTGATGCAAAAATCCAAAGCCAAAGAACCCAAGAAAAAATCAGAAGAGCCTAAAAAAGAAGACGATGATGATAGAAAAAAGGATTCAATGAAAGAAAAAATAAAGGATACCTTTAAGAGAGACAAAGACAAAAAATCGGGAGGGCGTTTTGGTGATAAAAGATTTTAAATTTAATTGGTTTATTGTTCTAATCTGTTTTTGTTTGCCATTAGCCGTATTTTCGCAAGCGTCAGAAAAGAAAGAAAATATTAGTTCCGAATATTCGATTGAGTATGTGGATTCTCTCGATTTGTCGAAGGGCGATTATCGTATGGCAATTCGCGGGAATGATCCAGATGAAATTATAGAAATTTTAAAGGGGAAAACGGAGAAAAGATTTAGAATTGATATTTCCGGTGCAAAAACACAAATATATCCCGGATCTGTTTATCAAGAAAGGAAAAATCTAGTTGAGTTTTATGTAAATGTTTATAATAAAATTCCTGCTGGAAAAACAAAAGTAAAACTTTACTTGGGTGGGGCAGGGGAGGATAATGACCGTTTGCTTGATGAAGAAAATTTTGATATGCCTGAAAATTTTGAAGAAGACAAACAGCCGTTAGTCACTGGTCTATCTCCTATGGGTGGTGTGATTGGAGATACAATTACAATGTCCGGCAAAAACTTTGGCTCCGATGTAGATAAGATTGATATTTATTTTTATGACTTAGATGATAGTACAATAGATATGGAATTGCCGGAGGATTTGGAAATTTCAGAATACCAACCGATTGAATATATGCAGATGCGTGCGAAAACTTCACCTTTTTATATTTCGACTACTCTAGACGGTGTTCAACATGTAAATTTTACAATTCCTACAACACCGTATTTGAAACAACTTGCTGATAAAGCTTTTTTTCGTAAGAGTATCAAACTCAAAGTTTTTGTAGATGGTCGCCCTAGTTCTTTTATGAAGGTTACGATTCTACCTAAGAACTGGAACAAAAAAGTAATTGCTCTGGCTATTATTGTAACCGTTGTGGGGCTTGCTTTCATTAGCCTCCTCATAGGCAAATGGAACTTTGTCCCTTATGTGCTTTTGGATAAAAATACGAATACTTATAGTCTATCTCGATTTCAGGCGTTCACTTGGACTGTAGTTCTGACAGGAAGTTATTTTTATATTGCAATCGCATTTGGTATACTTTTACAAAATGGAAGAATTCCTGATTTTAATCCTTCCCTTGTTGGGCTAATGAGTATTAGCTACACTGGATTTATTGCATCTCATTTTTTAAATAAAAAGAATCCTAAAAACGCAATTTCCGATATTCCACCGAAACTGAGTGATCTCTTTATGGAAAACGGGGTAATTGATATTACTCGCTTGCAGTTACTGCTTTTTACAATTGTGGCTGTAGTTGTGTACCTTTACAATCTTTATTTGAATAATACTTTGAATGGTCTTCCTGATATTCCGACTACTCTTCATGGGCTTTTGGTTTCTAGTCAAACGGGTTATATTGGAGGAAAGGTTTTTGGTGATAAAATAGCGGTTAATCGAATTTTGCCTCGTAAGGTTTCTATTATAGAGAAACATATTGACTTACATTTAATTGGTGCAGGTTTTGTGGATGGGATGAAACTTATGTTAGAAGGATCGAACTCTGATCCTGTTCTTGTGAATTATTCAAGCCCGTCTACTATTAGTTGTATTTTACCAATGGAAAAGTCACTTGGTTCTAAAAATCTAATCATCATTCCGCCGATAGGGTCAACCATTGTTATCCCCAATGCTATTGAATTAGTGGAAGGTGATATTCCGGTGACAGAAGAAGAGGTTGTCGAGTCTACAGATGAAGTTGTAGAGGCAAACGACGAGAATGCTACTGATACGGAAAAATCTACAAAGACAGCAAAAAAGAAAAAAGCTTCAAGTATTCAATGAACACCGATGAAATTTCTAATTGAATATTTGGATTAATTAAGATTTGCCACCAGCTGATAGATCGGTCACTAGCGATAGCGAGCGTTAGTCGAAGTGCCGCTGATTCTAGATGCTTCATCAAAGTCCCTGTTTCATTTTTGAGATAGGGACTTTTTTTGTCTTGTTACGTTATGTTAATGCAAGAAAATAATTTTTGATTTAGTTTTGATTAATCCATTTTTCGAATTCTGTTTCGTTTCCGTTAAAATAATTCCAATCTACATAGCCAGAAATTCCTTTTACTCTTCCTTCGTAGGTATATTGCCAGAGAATCCAATCCCGCTTTTCGGGAAGTGCTGGCTCTGTATGTTCCCAAGGATCGCTGATCCATAGCGGATAATCTTTCATTTCCCCTGTAAGGTATTTTTCGTATAAATCCCAAATGACATAGAGCATCGGTTTTTTGTTGTAATGAGTTTCTAGTTTATCTACAAAATCTTGTAACTCTTTCAAAAAATCTTTTCGTTCAGGGGGAGTATTGCAATTTTTAAAAAGCTCTAAGTCTACGACTGGAGGCAACATTTCGTTATCCTTTGGGACAGTTCGAATAAAATTTTTTGCTTGTAAAATTCCTTTCGCACATAAATCAAAAAAGTGATAGGCTCCACGAGGAATTTTATTTTTCTTTGTTTCGCGCCAATTGTAGATAAACCGCTTGTCTTGAAAATTTATCCCTTGGGTTGCCTTCATATAGACAAACCGGATTCCTTGAGTCTTTGTATTTTTCCAATTAATTTTTCCCTGGTAATGGGATATATCGATTCCTTGAATTTTTTATTCTTCCGTATCCTCTATATTATTTTCTTTGTCCTCATCAGTATCTTCCTCTAGAGAAAAATTCTCTTCTCCACTAGGTTGCGTTTTCGTATTTGGTAGAGATTTTTTTAGCGGAATTACTTTGGTTGTTTGAAATACTTTTGAGAAGGTTGATTTTAAATTCTTCCTAGCTAAGTCTAACGGGGATTTGCCTGTTTTATCTTTTGCATTTTTATCTGCACCTGAGGATACTAGTAATTTGACTATGTCTAGGTTTCCAGATTTTACTCCATAGTGTAAGGGAGTTTGTCCTTTTTTATCCTTTTCATTTAAGTTTTCAGGTAGAAGTAAAAGTTTTACCATTTCTAGATTTCCATTATTGCAAGCCCAATGAAGAGCGGTAAATCCATCTTTGCTTCTTCCTTTGATTTGATCATTAATTAGAGTTTGAATTTGTAATAAATCCTCTAGTTTCGTTTTTCCAGTTTGTGTAGAGACAGTTTTTGTAGAGTTTAGCGATTCTAAGTATTGGACAACACTGTTTTGCTTTTTCTTTTTGGCTAGACTAAGAGCATCTCCGTATGGATAGCTGGTTGACTTAATCGTTCTATCTGCGCCAGTCTCCATTAAAAGTTTTAGTACAGGTAAATGTCCATTTTCCGCTGCAAACATTAATGCGGTATAGTTGTTCGAATTTTTATGATTAATTTCTGCGCCGGAGTCCAGTAGAAATTTTACTAATTTTTCGAAACCCCATTTAGAAGCATTTAATAAGGGAGTGTTCTTGTCATTATCCGCAAAATTAATAGATAGTCCTGAGTTTAATAGTAGTTTTGCAATTTCTAATTGTCCTGTTAGACTTGCCTGGTGAAGAGCATTTTCTCCATTGTCATTTGTAGCATTCACGTCTGCTTTTTTACTTAGAAGAAATTGAAACAATTTTATATTTCCGGTTCTTGCAGCTATCATTAGGCTTGTATCTCCATTTGAATCTCGCTCTTCTAGATTTGCATTTTTACTGATTAAGTAATCAATTAGCGGTTCATGATGATTAGCCAACGCAAACGAAAGCGGTGTGTTTCCCTCTGGACTTTTTTCGTTTATATCTGCTCCATTTTCGACTAAAAATTTTACAATATCTAAACTGCCTGATATCGACTTAGCTGCATTTTTTGTAATATGAAGAATTGCAGTCATCCCGTCTTCGTCTACTGCATTTATACTTGCGCCTTTGTTTAAATACTTTTGTATTTCTTCGAGGTTACCGTTCTTAGCCGCTTCCACAAAGTATCTATCTGCCAGATAGAGAGGGGTATTATCCGCTCCTTTCTCGATTAAAAAATTTACGATTTGCAGATAACCTTCATTAGACGCCCATCGGAGAGGAGTCCAATTAGTTTGATTTTTAGAATCTACTTCAGCACCTTTGTCAATTAGGAATTTGACAATTTCTAAATTTCCAATAGCGGCAGCATTTGCAAGAGGTGTATCTCCATTTCCATCTTTCTGGTTTATATTTGCACCTTTTTGGACAAGAAATTTCGTTATTTCTAAATTTGCTTTTAGAGCCGCTAAATGAAGAGGGGTATTTCCTTTTTCATCAGAAGTATTTATATTTGCACCACCTCCTAATTCTTT
Source organism: Leptospiraceae bacterium (assembly GCA_017996175.1). GTDB lineage: Bacteria > Spirochaetota > Leptospiria > Leptospirales > Leptospiraceae > UBA2033. The sequence continues at coordinate 3,103 of JAGOHK010000095.1, read as the reverse complement.
CTCCACTAGCGCAAAATCTTCTTTAGCCACTGCATCTAGCAGTTTATGAGAAATATTTTCTGTTTGGGCAAATAGAATACTTTGTGCTAAAATTAAAATGGTGATTGATAAAATTCGATTCATGGTGTCTCCTATTTTAAAAAAGACATTCCATATTAGCTCAAGTGTCATCCCCGAGTTCTTATTTCGGGGATCTCCAGGCTCAGTGTATGTTTAGAGAATGACAAGTTGGAAAAAATCTGGAATGATAAATTGAATTTCAAACTAATACTTTTTAAATCAAGTCTTTAATATAATATGTAGTCATAGGAGTATTGATTCCTTTCACAAGAACCGATTCTTGTTTTTCTACAGCGATGATATCTTTCGTTTTTTCATAAACTTGCTCGGTAATTAAAATATCCGTCTTAAAGGTCTTGTTTAGAGCTTCAATGCGGGAAGCAATATTTACAGTACTGCCCACGACTGTGTATTCCATTCGTCTGTCCGAGCCAATATTTCCTGCGATCACTTCACCTGAATGAATTCCGATTCCGATTTTAATATCGTTTAGATTTTTTTTTCTACGACCTTCGTTGTATGTTTCGACTAGTTCTCGCATTTTTACAGCAGAGCGCACCGCCATCTCTTCGTTATTCTCAAGGTTAAATGGAACTCCATAAACTGCCATAACAGCGTCACCAATAAATTTATCTAAGGTACCACCGAATTCAAAAACAATATCGATCATAAATCCAAAGTATTCGTTTAGAAAGTTTACTACTTCTTGTGCATCAAGTTTCTCAGAAATTTCTGTGAAACTTCTGATATCACAAAATAGAATCGCAACTCTTTTTCTTTCTCCTTTTAGATCAATATTTTCTTCGATGATTTTATTAGCGACTTGGTAACTAACGTATCTAGAAAGTTTATTTTGGAAGTCCGCTTTTTCTTGGTTTGCTTTTTGGGTTTCTAATTCTTTTTGAATAATCATTCTGACTAGATGAAGATTATGAAATGCGATATAGGCATTTCGAGTGAATATCTCCAGTAAGTTTTTATCCCAGTCACTCAGGGAAGTATTTGTTTGCATAAAGATTACATTCATCTGATCGTCGGCGGATTCAAAATACAAAACACAAAAGTTTTCTTTGTATTGACTTTGTTTAGAACGAATTGCCTCTTCGATTGTTATTTTTGCGTCTGGATTTTTAATGGAAGCAAGGTTTATATAAGGTTTATCTTCATATTCCCCGGTTCCAGCAATTACTTTAAATGTTCCATTCTCAAGAGTTGTCGCAAAACTAGAAGTAACCCCAAAGAAAGAATCTTCTTGGAGGTTGAGTAGAGAGACTAATTGTGTTAATACTCCAGAAATAAATTTTTCTAGAGTTTGCATTTCAAAAATGGAAGAGGAGGCTTGGATGATTTTTTCCAATCCTTTCCTACTTCGTTCGATCGTTACAATGTCTTTATAAGCGCGGAGTGAGGCAACAACTGTAGTGAAGAGCCTAGTCGCTGTTAGCTCCGTTTTAGATTTATAATCATTGATATCGTATTCTAAAATGACTTTTTCTTCTGGAGCTTGACCCGGCTGCCCTGTTCGTAAAATAATTCTAGAAAGATTATTTCCTAGGTCTTTGCGAATGTATTTTACTACTTCAAGTCCTGCGTGATCGGATTCCATAACTACGTCTAACAAGATCAGGGCAAAATTTCGATTATCCTTAAGTATATCTTTTGCCTCCTTGCCGGAATAGGCACTTACAAATTCAAGTTTGCGATTTTCAAATTGAAAATCGGCGAGTGCCATTTTGGTGACACTATGGATTTCCTTTTCGTCGTCTACGATTAGAATTTTCCAAGTCTCTAGGTGTGGGGAATTGGTAGTATCCTCATCTTCCTCGGAGGCAAATAGGATTTCATCTTCATTGGATTCTGGTAGTGTCATAGTGTTCATTTTAAATTTTTAATCCTTAGTAACAAGAGGAATTTCAATTAGGAAATTTACTCCTTTACCTATCTCACTTTCGCAGGTAATAGTTCCATTTAGTTTTTGGCTGATTAGATTGTAAATAATATTTAAACCTAACCCACTTCCGCCTGAACCTCGTTTGGTTGTAAAAAATGGGTCGAAGATTTTCGAGAGATTTTCTTTCTCAATTCCTCGCCCATTGTCTTTGAATACAAGGGAGACATGATTGTTCGGCAATTTTTTTATATCTATCGAAATGATTCCATCAGCGCGCTCTTCGAATCCGTGGATGACTGAATTCATTACTAGATTTGTTACCACTTGGGAAATCGTTCCCGGAAAAGTATTCAAAGAGACAGACTCATCAGAATTGATAGTAACAGAGTGGTTGGATTGTTTTAGTTTTGGTCTTAGGCTCATTAAAACTTCTTCAATATAATTTTTTAATTCGATTTCTCGTTTGTCTTCTATAGATTGATCTACTGCTACTTGTTTGAAACTTTGAATTAAATTCGCGGCTCTATCTAGATTAGAAAGAATCATCTCACCTGACTGTGCAACAGTATCAAGAAACCCATCCAAGTCCGACTTTTTCATTTTACCAGCTTTGTAAATTTCCTGAAAGCTTTTTGTTTTATTTGTTAAATGCGAAGCTGCGGTTACTCCAATGCCAACCGGCGTATTTATCTCGTGTGCAACACCAGCAACTAGTCCACCGAGAGAAGCCATCTTCTCACTCTCTAGGAGTTTTTTCTGGGTTTTTTTTAAGTTCTCCATAGCTTCCGACAATTCGCTGTTAGCCTTTTGTAGAGCTCGAGTTCTTTCTTCTACTATATTCTCTAGATTTTCATTGATTCGTTTTAGTTCATTTTGAGCGGACTGTCTTTTTTCTGCTTGCATAGCACGTGAAATTAAATCGGCAAGAGACCCAGCAAAATTCTGTTCTTCTAAAGTCCACACTCTTTGTGGTCCGACATGTTCATTACAGATAACACCAACCATAGAACCTTCTAATCGAAACGGAGCGTCTAACATCGAGTTAATCCCAAGAGGAGTTAAGTAGACCACGGAAAACTCGTACGTAGATGGATCGGTATGAGCGTTATGCGCCGCAAGGGATCTTTCTTCTTGGAGGTATTTAAAATAAGC
>JAGOHK010000207.1 GCA_017996175.1 Leptospiraceae bacterium | reverse complement strand
TTTTCCAACCAATAAGCCGATTAACAACGATTTTCTTTTAACTTTACAAAAAGATAAAATCTTTCAAATCTTTAAATAAGGCCAAAATAGCTTAAGGAGAAGCCAGCTTCGATAATTTTAAAAGTCAGGGTGCTACTTACATAGATAAAACTATGTTTATTCCCTTGATGGAAATCCATACAAAGTTCTTTTTCATCCGCCCTCGTAGGTTTGGAAAAAGTCTTTGGATAAGCGTATTACAAGCATACTACGATGTTGCAAAATCGGATAAATTCGATACTCTGTTTGATGGTTTGTATATTAAGGACAATCCTACAGATTATAAAAATTCTTATCTCATTCTTAAATTTGATTTTTCTGGTATTAATACAGAGAATGAAGAGAGTTTGAAAAGCGATTTTACTTTTCGAATCAGAAGACAGGTGATTAGCTTTTTTAAATATTATAAAAGTTTTTTTAATGATGTATTTTTGGGAAGTATAGAAGAAAATTTTAAGAATCTTTCCTCGAGCCAATTGATAGCAAGAATAAAGGATGAAGTAAAATTAATAGATAAAAAACTCTATGTTCTAATTGACGAATACGATCACTTTGCCAACAAACTCGCCTTTGAGGGAAGAGAATCTTTTATCAAAAATATAATGTCCAGTGCAGGTTTTGTCAGAGAGTTTTATGAGCAGTTGAAAATTGCAAGTGGCGAAGGTGTGATAGAGCGATTTTTTATCACAGGTGTTTCGCCAATCATGTTGGATGAGTTATCGAGTGGATTTAATATCACAAGCGATATGACAACCGATATTGATTTTAACGAAATGCTGGGATTTACTAGTGATGAGGTCAAGGGCTTACTCAATAAAGTTGGTGATGAAAGATATTTAGATAAATCCAAAGACGAAGTTTTTCAAGATATGGTTCATTATTATAATGGATATCGTTTTTGTGATGAAGCAGAAAAAACTCTATTTAATTCGGATATGGTTTTGTATTTTTTAGAATATTTTAATCGGAGAGGTTATCCAAAAGAATTACTCGATGAAAATGTGAAAACCGATTACAATAAACTTCGCGGACTCATCATCGGCACTAGCGGCAAAGAAAAATTACAATCTATCATCGAAGAAATAAATTTGAACAGTTCTCTGAGTCTAACACTCGTTAAACGCTTCAACTTCTCCCAAAGGTTCAGCGATAACGAACTTAAATCATTACTTTTTTATCTTGGGCTTCTTACTTTTTCCAATAAACCAAATCAATTTGCAATTCCCAATTACGTAATTCGCACACTCTATTGGGAATATTTACGGAAATTTCTGGAAGAAAGTCTCACAATTGAGTTTGATATGCGATTGTTGAATAATGCAATTTACGGTATGGCTGAGACCGGAGACCCTTCTGGATTAAAAGAACTCGCTGTAGATTTCTTTCAGAAGAAACTATCTAGTTATGACTACACCAATTTTTCAGAGAAGCATGTTAAATTTCTTTTTGTCTGCTATTTTACTTTGAGTAAGTTATATAACATTATCTCCGAGCGAGAAATCTCCGAAAGGAAGCGAATTGATTTATTATTCGAAGCTCATCCGGCTTATTATGAGTATGTGCAGTTTAACTTTATCCTCGAGTTCAAATACATTCGTAAAGAAGATAGTGAGTCAGTCGCCTTAAAAAAGAAAGAAGATGCAATCAAACAAGCTGCTGAATACTACGAAATCTACAAACGAGATTTTAAACAATTTGGTCGCGGACTTCGCTCTGTGGCAATGCTTGTTAGTCACACTAGAGACGTGGAAGTAATTGAAGTCGGTGGATTTGGGGAGAATTTTTACAAAGAATCATTTTTCTAATAAATGGAATCCCAAGTATTAAAATGAAACAAATCAAAAATAAAGAATATCGTAAAAAAAAGAATGTTATGGAAATCACGATTAGCCGCATTCTACAAACGGCAACGCTACTATTCTTTATTCTAGCCAGTATTGTATTTCAAGCCTGCACTAGCGAAAAAAAGATTTTTCCAAAAGCAGAGAAAGGTATTCTTGATTTGCGATCTGCATCCATTGATTCCGAAATAAGTTTAGATGGAGAATGGGAATTTTATCTCTTTACGTTTATTGATCCAACAAATCCAAACTTAAACCCAGAAAAACAATTCATCCAAGTCCCTGGAATTTGGAATCAGGCAATGAAACAGGGAAAGGGTTATGCAAGTTATAGACTCCAAGTCTTGTTACCCGATACAAATTCTATTCCTCTCGCTTTTAAGGTTATGGAGAACGGGACTGCCTATAAAATGTTTGTCAACGGAATAGAAGTAGCGGCTAACGGGCAAATAGGAAAGACAAAGGAAGAAAATATCGCAGAGCATTTGCCACTTGTTGTCCCACTAAAAAACTATTCCCCAAAAATAGAAATTGTATTTCATGTGTCAAATTTTCATTATACGGATGGAGGACTTTGGTATTCAATTCAGTTGGGAGAGGATTCCAAAATCAGAAAAGCAAAAGAAAACAAAATGCTTCTCACATTGTTTTTATGTGGAAGCATTTCGATAATGGCAATTTATCATATTGCCGTTTATCTTTTTAGAAGAAAGGATAAGTCTGCTTTAGCTTTTAGTCTTTTTTGTATCGCGATAGATTTTAGGCTTCTTGGATTCAATGAAAAGTTTTTGAATCAAATTTTTGTGGGAGATTATTTTCTAATTCTAAATCGGATTGAATACCTGGCTTATTATTTGGCGATTCCGTTCTTTGCTAGCTTTCAGCAAATTATTTTTCCAAATGAATTTAGAAAAATATTCTTACAATTTTTTTGGATTGTCTCTTCTTTATTTTCTTTAGTGGTTCTTTTGTTTGATAGTTTTATTTATACACATACAGCCTTTTACTATCATATCTATGTTCTTTTTTTTATGGGCTATTCAACGTTTGTAATGATAAAAGCAGTAACCAATAATAGAGATGGATCTAAAATTTTTACCTTTGGAATGTTTCTTCTTTTTGCTGTAACAATAAATGATATTCTTCATTCTAAGACAATTATTCAAACAGAATTTATGGCTCCCTATGGAATGTTTGGATTTATTTTTATTCAATCCATAATGCTTTCGATGAGATTCTCAAAGGGATTTAACATGGCAGAAAATTTAAGTCACGAACTTATACTACTCAATGCAAGTCTTGAAGATAAAATTTTAGAGCGAACAAAAGGATTAACCAAACAAAAAGAAATAGCAGAAGAAGCAAGTCTCATCAAAGATAAATTTGTTTCGATTGTATCGCATGACTTGCGATCTCCGCTCTTAGGTGTATCGAATATACTTGAAATCATTGACAAAAAAGAAATCGTTACAACCGAAGAAGAAAGAAAACAATTTTTAGAAATGTCTCGCGAGAGTATTAAATTTTCTTTGAAAATGATAAATGAATTATTAAACTTAAGTCGTATTGAAACCGGCAAAATCAAAGTTAAAAAACAGAATATTTCCGTGCAAGAAATGACTAAATTATTTCTAAAAGAATTGGAGCCGCAAGCTAAATTAAAAAATATTACAATCAAAACCGAAATTCCATCTCTCCTTTCTATCTATATTGATTTGGAGTTATTTCCTCAAGTCTTAAAAAATTTGATTACCAATGCAATTAAGTTTACTGAGCCGGAAGGAAATATTTTGATCCGAGGAATCGCGAGCGAAAAAGAATCAATCATTGAAATTCATGATAACGGCGTTGGGATGAGCGCCGATGAACTCAATCAAATCTTTGAGCCCGGTGCCAAAAAGACAAGGCTTGGAACTTCTGGTGAAATTGGAAGTGGAATGGGATTATTTATTTGTAAATACATTGTAGATGCACACGGTGGAAAAATCCAATTCATAAGCGAAGAAGGGGTTGGAACAATTTGTAAAATTATTTTACCGATATAGAGATTTCTTCTTTTAATTTGTGTAGCAGCTCGGTGTTGTTATTCGCATTGTATTTTTTACGAAGCTTGTAGATATAGTATTCAACTGTCTTTTCTGACTTACAAATCTTTTTTGCAATTTCGGAATATTCTAATCCTATTGCTAAGAATCCTAAAATTTCAAACTCAAGTGGTTTTAATTTTTGTTCTCTTTTCTTTTGAGTTAGATAAATTTTCAATTCATCAGAACAATAAAAAACTCCTTTCATGGCCTGCATAATAATTGTAGGCAAATAGGTAATAGGCTCTGATTTCAAAACATAGGAATCGGCTCCAAGTCTTCCTGCTTGAAAAAAACTTTGAATTCCATTGTGCATTGTAAAAATTATTATTTTTAAATTGGGATAGTTCTCTTTTAGAATTCTGAGCAGCTCAAAATTTTGCGCTCCTGGCATGTCCAAATCCAAAATGGCTACGTCTATCTCGTTGTTTTGCAAAAACTCTAGAACAGAATTTCCATCTTGAAAAATACCGCAGACTTCTAGCCTGATATCTGATTTTAAAACAGCCTTCACTCCAGCTGTTACAACGGAATGATCGTCTGCTATAATGACTCTAATTTTCATGTAAATCTAAAATAAGAAACACGACTAAATTAGAAAGTCCGAAAATTTTCAAGAGAATATAAAACCTAGGACTAGTCCTAGGTTTTGAAACAAATCGTGTTAAAAAATTTAACTCTTGTTAAAGCATTGCATAGTTTAATGAATCTTTTGGCTTTTGGATTAAAAAATGTAAAACTGAAATAAAAGCGAGGAATGGCGCAGACAGAAAAAGAATTGCTTGAAATTATCGGGATAGCATTTACCATTTCCCGCATTCATGAAAAAGTAGTTTAAGCGTGAGGAACAAAAAATGAAATGGGAAAACCTAGATAAAAAAATACCGACTTTATTTATCGTAATCTTTTTGACATTTTGCAATCTAGGGATCCATAATACAAAAGAAGATAGTGAATCCTTGTTCACAAATTTGGGATTACTGTTTAGCAGAGCCAATCGACTTACTGTATCAGGCTCTGCAGTAAAAGGAATTGTTAAAAATGGAAAAGTGTCAATTAGCACCGTAGAAAAAGATGGA
>JAGOHK010000094.1 GCA_017996175.1 Leptospiraceae bacterium | reverse complement strand
ATCACAGTAATATCATCTTGGATCGCATTTCCATCTAGAAATATATCTAAATCAAATAAAACTTTTTCAATCAGAGATTGCAAGTCCAAAGCTTGGTTCCCTGAAATTAGAGCGGATAATCTCTCTTCGCCAAACTCTTCCTCGGAGGAATTGAATTCTTCATAGAGACCATCTGTAAAAAGAAGCAAACGATCTTTTTTATGAAAAGATTTTACATGTTCCTTAAATTCCGAATTCTTTTTCGCGCCGACGATCATTCCAGTTTTATCAAGCACTTCAATTCTCCCGTTGCAAATAAAAATTTGTTCTGGGTGACCCGCAGACGCATAACAAAGAGTTTCCTTTTGTAGATCAATATCAATTATAAAACAGGAAAAGAATGTATCTAGGTGTAAGTATTTTGTGAAAAAAAGATTATTCATCATCTGAAGTAATTTAGCAGGTGAGTCCATTACATTTTTTAATCCCTCATATTCGCTTTTAATAAGCATCGTGATGAGGGCGGCTTGGACACCGTGACCTGTTGCATCCGCGATTAGAATTCGAACGATATTTCCATCGAGCCTAGTTACATCAAAAAAATCTCCCCCAACTTCATCCATTGGTTTATAACGAGAGATAATTCTTAAATTTTCCACTCGTTCATTGTCTTTAGGCAAAAGTCTTTTTTGAATTCGTTTTGCAAAATTCAAGTCCTGTTTAATTAAAAGTAAAGTTTCATTTAACTCACTTGTTCTTTCCTTAACCTTTTGTTCTAATTCTAAGTTTGATTTTTCTAAGTTCAACCGGATTTGTTCTTCAGCTTTTTCTTTTTGTGATTTTAAAATATTTACTCTATCGGCTAACGCAAAGGAAAATAGAATTGCTTCCAGTGTATTCGCAAATTGTATAGAATAATTGATTTCCATACTGTATTTTTCTATAACACCGAAGATTTTTAGGACAAATACATTCATTGCTAAAAAAAATGGAATCCAAGCAAATAAATACAGCCTCGCAGCAACATTTCCTTTTCTCCAAATATAGTAACCGAGTGCAGGAAGTATAAACGAATACAAAAAGAAAGTGGATGTCGTAATTTTATTCCAGATAATCGAATCATCAAATAGAATGATACAAATTAGAATCGGAAAAAAAACTAAACTATATTTTAAAGACTTATCTAATTTTGGTGCGTAGTTTTTTATACCAAGAAAAGATCTACTAAATAAAATTAAATTTACGAGCATAAGGTTGGCTGTTACCAGAATCGCTCGACTTTGTATATAAGGACTATTTAACCAGACTAGTTCAAAACCCACACCCAAAAATGCTGTTATATAGATTGTAATGGATAAAGCAAATAGCACATAATGTAAATATACCACCTCCCGAATGCTTAGAAATAAAAATAAATTATAACAGACCACAAGAATAAGTACACCTAGGTATCCCCCCAACATCAACTGGCGAGTATGGTCTCGTTTCCTAAAAGTGACTTCAGTTGCAATAAATAATGGAATTGTCATAGAGCTTGTAGATCTTACTTTTATATAAATTTCTGAATCGGCATCTAAGTCATCGGGAATTCTTTGGTTTAAAAAACGAGTGAAAATTTCTCTCTCCGAAAACAGAATTGAATCCCCGATACTTTTTTGAAGGTAGGATTTATCTTTTAGCGGAAAATAGAATGTAGCCAAATCAAGTTGTGGAAATTCTATTATACAGAACCAATTTTCTAGAGGCAAATTAGAATTATTCTTTATTCTAAATCTAAACCAATAAGTAGAATTTGTAATTCCAAAATTTATAGTCCCCTTTGTATTAAGTTTGAATTCTTTTTTTTGAATTTCTTCAAAACTAGCAGTATGCGATTTATCCTCATATACCTCAAGATATTGCATTGCCTCGTAAACTTCATCTTTTTCTAAAATAAGTTGTACTGTTTTATTTTCACTAAGGTCGTTTGCGATAATACTTTGTAAATTTAATAAAATTGAAACTAATAGAAATAAATTTCGCAGATACAGGTAATTTTTAAAAATAAAACCATTTAAAATATTTATTGACACACGTTTACCAAACAAGGCATTGGCTTTTAATCGTTCATTGCGGCTATCGCATCCTCAAGAGAAGCATAAATCTCAAACATACGATTCATTTTGGTTAAAGAAAATATTTTTTCACATTCATTACTTAACTTTGCTAATTTGAGTTTTATATCCTGTTGTTTGCATTCGAAATGGAGATTAGTGAGCATTCCAAGCCCCGATGAATCTATATAGTCAACTTTTTCCATCATTAGGATTATTTTTTTATTCTCGTTTTTTAAGAGAGATCTACAAAATTTTTTAATATCGGGAGTACAATACAAATCCACTGCCCCTTCCAAAGTAACAAGGTCAATCCCATTCAATTCCTTATGTTTGTAAGACACGGATCGAACATTGGAGAGAATAGCATCTTTTTCATTTTCATAAATATCAAAACTTTCATGTGCATTTGCGAAGGTAAAAATTTTATTCACATCGAGGCTAAGACTGATTAGCTTGAATCCAATATGAGAGACTTTGCATTCGTGCGCAAGATTTAATAACATTCCGATTCCAGATGAATCTATATACCCTAATTCTGACATAACGAACATGATTCTTTTTGTTTCTTGTTTCTTTAGTAATTTCCAGCAAAATTCTTTTAGATCGGGAACAGTATAAAGATCCAACGAATCGATTAAATCAATTATATCATAACCTTCCACCACTCTATGTCTAAAACTCATTCTATCTGACCTCTAAGTTTATCTTCGATTTCTTTAAATTTTTCATTTGGAGAAAATATTTCAAGCTGATCAAAAAGCTCCCATGCGCGCTCCTTTTTTCCAAATTCGATATACACTTGAATTAAATTTACTAAGTTATCCAAATTCTCAGGTTCCCTAAGCCTTATTCTCTCACCGAGCTCAATCGCCTTTTCGAAGTTTTGATTTTCAGCCATAACATTAAAAATGTCAAACAAATGTTGGGAATTATAAGGCTCTGCTAGTATCAATTTTTGTCCTTGGTTAAAGTAATCTTCCCAGTCATTCTTAGCCTTACAGACTTCCATCGTTTCTTTCAACAATTCTAAATTTCTAGAATCACGAATGACTTGTCCAGAACTTTCTTTATATTCAATTTGAATCAGAGAAATATCGTCAATTATTTTTCCCTTAGCCAAAATTCCTTCATAAATTCTCTGTAATTTACCCTGACTATCCGCAACGATCCTCAAAAAAAGATTTTCATCCCTATTTCGAACTTCTTTTCCAGTCTCCAAATTTGAACCGAGAATCAAATCCTCCCGCCCGTCCGAACCTACAATGACAATATCTCCTGTATACATTTGAAAAAGTGAAATGGCTATCACTCCAATTTCTCCTTTCTCCCCCAGTTTTTTGCAAGACTTTTGATTTAAAATATATTCTGTTTTCCCGTCTCTAAGAATTACCATATTTGGGTGTCCTGCGTTAATGAAATAAATTGTTCCCGTAATCTCATCTACTAAGCCAAACAAAGTTGATACAACCATCGAACCCTCAAAACCTTCAAATACATTCTGCATTTCAATAAAAGCTCTTTCTAGCCACTTTTCAGGATAAATGCTATTATCCGCAAATGTTTTAGTCCTCTGTAAAATGGATTTAAAAACCGTTCCGATTACAACCACACCACCCGCACCTTGAATTGACTTTCCCATTGCATCCCCATTTAAGAATACAACGTATTTTCTTTTTTGTAATGAAATAGTTTCGGAAATATTGATATCACCTCCTATTTCATATTCTCGTTCCCTAAATGTAAAACGATTCAGTTGTTTCAGAAAAAATTGAACAGAAACATTTTTACTTACTGCTTTATTTTTTCCAAGAGGCTCAATGAGTAGTGTTGTAAGAAAATAATCCGCATCCTGTTTTTCTTTTAATTCCGTAACTTCTTTTAGTAACGAATTCACATAGTTTAGAGCTTTTGATAATTCATCAGTTCGCTCTTCTACTTTTGTTTCTAACTCTGCATAAAGTAGAGATTTTTCAATACTTATCGCAATTTGCGAAGAAAGAACTTTTAGTATTTCTAATCTATCCAAAGTAAATGCCTCAGTTGTTAGATTATTTTCTAAGTAGACTATTCCAATCAGATTTCCTGCATTTGTGATCGGATAACAAAGAATAGACTTTGCATTGTTCCATTTCACATATAAATCGTTTTTGAAAAATCCTGTTTTTACTGCATCATTTAATAGAATTACTTCTTTTGTATGGATTACATAATTTACAATTTTTGTGGATAATTTGGAGTATCCTTCTAACGGCTTTGCTTCCAGAACTTGAATAGAATCGAAATTTCCCTCAGCCTCAATATACCATTTTTCCCTCTCTTTTAGAATAAAAAATCCTCTTTCTGCCCCTGCATTTTCCAAAATAAATCCCATCATCTTTTCTAATAATTTACCAAGATGGATTTCACTTGAAATAGTTTTAGAAACTTTCATCACAGTATCTAAATCTAAAAAATCCTTATTTGTATTTCTCCCAATAGTCGTTATACTGATTTGTGGATTCGTATTCATTGAAACATCATTTGATAGAATACTTTTCGTTTTTCTCTTGAACTGGGGGTAGTTGTCCTCTAGCTGTTTTACTTTAGCCGCAGCCCCCCATTTCATATAATAATACCCTGCGTCTAAAATATAACCTTGGGCTAATTTTGGTTTGCCCAGTCCCATAAAAAATCTTCCGGTTAATTCACAAGCAATCGCAAGATCATTCAAATATTCGTATTTTAAAGAAGACTCAATTGATTGATCGTAAAAATTAATTGCTTCCAAAAATTTTTTTTCCATTCTCGCCTTCTCTGCACTTATAAGAAGATATTTAGGTAAAAAATTTTCTTCACAAAGCCTAGACCAAAGTTTTAAGTAATCAAAGCTTTCTTGTAATTTTGTTTCATGAATATTTTGTTCATCATTCGTAAATTTGGAATTTAGTTCTATTAATACAAGCGCTCTAAAAAAATGCATTTCGCAAAATCCAATCTGTTGTAAAATATACATCGAATACTTTTCTATTTGTGAAAGTATCTCTAAACAGTTTTCATATTCATTTGCAATAAAGTGTAACTGTAATTTTCTTAAATAAAAATATGCCATTCCTTGATTGACTGAGCTGTACTGTTCTAAATATTTTTTTTCACTGAACGCTACGGATTGAAATGAATTTAAACTTTCTGTTTTGCCTTGCAATGCCAAAGAAAAGAGTAAATTGGGAAGTGTAATTGCAAAACCTATTTGAATTTTATATTTCTCTGCAAATGCTAGCGATTTATTAGCGTATCCAATGACTTCTTCCAGATTGAATCCAACGAAAAAAGAAGTTTTTACTGGTAGAATAATGAAATAAGCCGCATAAGTTAAATCACTATTAGCCATTGAAATACTAAATCCTTTCATACTGAGTTCAAAGTTTTCTTTGATAGGTTTAATCCAATGATTTATATTCCAACCATAAAAAGAAAAAGTTTTACTAAAAATTAATTCATCCGGAAATATTTCCTCATTTAATCTTAAACTAAGTTGTCCCAATTGATAACCGGTTTTATAATGTCTAAATACTAAGTTAGTAACAACTCCCCACATCATATACGAAATAGAGGATTCTTTTGCATTTCCATATTCAAGAGACAATGTTACTCCTAGAATTGAAATGAACCCTAAAAGATCAGGTCGGTACAGATTTACTATATCTCCTAAGTTTGTGACAAGTGCAATCGCTTGCTTGATTTTCGGGTCTTGCATTTTAGGAAAGTGGAGTAAATCTACTATTAGCCGCTCACCTAGTAGTTCTTCATATTTTCCAATTTGCAAAAAGAATGCCTGCTCTACCTGAGTAGAATCCAAATAATTTGGCATAAGTATTCCGAGTTCATTCAATGCTTGAAATCCTATTTGAATTGCCTCTTCCCCTTTTCCTTCCATCGCTTTTTGTCTGAGTTGAGCATGAATTACTGGAAGTTTGTCAAATAGTGATTTGCAGTTCTGATAAATTATTTCATAAAGTCTATCAGCTTCTTTATAATTAGTAGTTAGGTATTCACAAGTTGCTATCGAAGAATATAAATCTAAAGTTTTACGATAATCCGTTTCCCATAAATTTTTAGGCATTAACCCCAGTGCTGTCCTAAAGAAATTTAATGCACTAAAATAATCCGAAATCGAGAAAGATTTTTTTCCCATCGTAATATTTAAGTTCACTAAAGAAACTATCTCTTTCTTTTTTTTACATGGGAAATTCCAAGGTTTAATTGTTCTACAATTGTATAAATTTGACTTTCTAAATCGTTTTCCTTCGCATTTTTAAGATAAAAGGATCCAATACGATAATGAAACTGCGATTTTTCCTCAGCGGTTAACATGGTGTAAACAGCTTCTCTTACTTCATCTTGTACAAAACCTACAGAACTGTTCCGAAAAGCCATAAGTCCTTCATTTGCTATTTGCTGTAGATCTTCTAGTGTTTTTTCAAGCGATTTATTTTGAATACCCGCAAAAACAGAAATTCGAAACCAATCACCAACGCAAGCAGCTAATTTCATAGTCATAATACTATTAACCGATAGATCCTGAATTTTTTCTATCATGAGACTAACTACATTTTCAGAAATTCGGATCACACTTTTGATTGTGTCAATATCCCAATTCCATACTCCATTAGAAAAATAAATACATCCTTTATCATATAAATTCTTGAATACTTCTTTCACAAAGAATGGATTTCCCTGTGTTTTTTCATAAAGGATTTCGACTAACTCTTTAGAAGTTTCTGTGTCATGACCTAAAGTATCTGTTACCAGATGGTTTATATCAAATTTAGAAATAGGCTCTAGCAAAATCGATTTATATTCGAAAAGATTTTTTAGCCAATTTCTCATCCCTAAAGAAAATTGATTCTCGAATCGAATTTCGTTATTTCGAAATGCGAGGATAAATAAAATATACCTCAACTCAAAGTCTGAAAGGATACTTTGAATTAAATTTAAACTAACTGCGTCAGCCCATTGTAAATCATCTAGACAAATTACAAGCGGATGCTCTGAGCTACAGAAAGTTTTAATGAATTTTTGGAATACCAAGTGAAGCCTATTTTGCTCTTTCGTCGGAGATAGAAGCGTAACTTCAGGTTGAACTCCAATCAATGATTCCAGTTCAGGAAGTAAATCGGAAATCAATTTACCATTACCCTCAAGTTCGTTTAATAAAATTTCTCTCCATCTATAAATGGAATCTTCATTCTGTGTAAGAATTTGTTTAATAGGTCCACTAAAACTTTTTGCGATTACTTTATACGGATTCGATTGCGAAAATTGTTCAAATTTTCCAGAGCAGAAAAATCCCTTTTGTTCGACAAGAGATTTTTCCACTTCTTCCAGTAAGGCTGATTTTCCTGTTCCAGATCGACCAGAAATGATTACCAACTCCACATTTCCCTCGGAAGCTCGTTTAACGGATTTTACTATTTTTAAAATTTCTTTCGTTCTACCGTATAATTTGTCCGGAATCTTAAATTTACTAGAAATATCACTATTTCCAATTTGAAATTCAACCGATTCAATATTTTCTATATTATTAAGACAAAACTCTAAATCATGATAAATTCCAGCGGCACTTTGATAGCGGTCATCTGGATTTTTTTCCAAAAGTTTCATCACAATGTCAGAAATTATTTTTGGAATTTTACATCTTTGATATGGGGTTAATGGTGATTTGGCTATATGAGCATGAACTAATTCCATAGGATCAGAATAAAGGAACGGCAACTCACCTGTGAGGAGCTGATAGAAAGTAACCCCAAGAGAATAAAAGTCCGTTCTATAATCTACGGATCGATTCATTCGACCAGTTTGCTCTGGTGAAATATAAGCAAGAGTTCCTTCAATAGAACTACTGAGTGGAATAAATGAATTCTGCTTTGGAAGTCTACTTGCAGATCCAAAATCTATAATATTCAGGTTCCCAGTTTTTTCATTGAATACAATGTTGTGAGGTTTTATATCCCTATGGATAATGCTTTGACTGTGAATTTCATTTACAGTGTTAACTACTTTAAGAATAATAGAAATTATATCGGCTAACGGATATTTGCCCTTCTCCTTTAATAAAATGGAGAGAGCTGTTGCACCTATGTCTTCAAAAATAATTGCAAAACTATTTCTATATTTCTCCAGTCCAAGAAATTTTACAATTCCATTTCCTTTTAAATTTCCTAAAACTTGAATTTCTTCTTTAAAACTATTTAGTTCAGACAGAGACGGATATTCATCTTCCAAAACTTTTATAATTACAAATAAATTTTCTTTTTTTCCTCTATAAACAATGGTTTTTCCGCCTGAATAAATTTTTTCAATAATTCTATACCCAGGCAAATCAATCATGAATTTGGTTTCCTGCAATTCTTATTTCTTCACTTCAACAAAATTCGCATTCTCATATTTAAAATGGTGTATTTCTACCTTCTCATTTTTACCGTCCGGTGCGGATACCCACTTTTTACCGCGAATCTTATCTCCTTTTAATTCTACTTCATAAATACCCATAGTATACAAAACACTATTCATAGAAATATAGCGCCCATCTTTAAGTCCGTAAATTACCGTTTCTTCCCCTCCGCGAGTTGGAGTTTTGATAATCATTTCCATAATTCCGTCTTTGTCTAAATCTCTATACTGAATTGGTATACTAGTGTATATACTTCCGGATACTGGCTCGTAAACTCCATCTGTTTGCTTCAGGATAATACTTCTTAGACTCGGCTTCGCTTTGACATCCGGTTCTAAGTATTCTGTGTAAGCACTTGCAATTAAAAAAGTATCCTGCGGAAATTTTCCCTCTGAAATTTTCTGAAGTTTAAAATCCATATAGTTAAGATAGATTCCTCTTTTTTCAAATTCATTTCGGACAATATTAATCGCATTCATATCACCTTTGAAACGAGTATTTGCTACTGTATAATCAGAAAACTTTTGTTCGGTAAAATACATTCCGTCGTTTGCTGAAATATATGCCGCATAAGGTGGATAATCCGCTTCTTTGGTTTTAGATTTTCGTTTTAAATTAATTTTACTTGCTAAATTGACAAGGTAAACTTGTTCTCCGGTTATCAAACGAGACTCGGAGGAGTCCATGAAATTATTTTCTTTCGCGACATTAATATTATACTCATTGGCTAATGGTTCCTTTGTCTCCATATTATAGAGAGTAGGCTTTTTTGAAGTTAACAAGAAGTATCCTTTTTGGTTTAAAATCTTATTATTCGCTTGCTCTTCTGCCATTGTCCTAGTTGTAGGATAATTGACTGAATTTAAGACAAATCCTTGTTTGTCACCGTACGACACTTCATACCAGATACGCTCATTGCCACCCATCTCCAGATCTATATTATTGCTAATAAAAGAATCATAAGTATTTCCGCTCGTTAAAATTGGAAGTAGAGTAAATTGATCTATTTCGGCTATCGGTTTTGAATCCAAACTAGGTAATTCGAACAGAACAGTTTTAGGTGATTGGGCAATAGAAAAAGCAGGCTCTGGTTTTGTAGTTTTCTCATTGTATGCCTCTATCGGATTGAGGATAATCCAGTCTATCCCATAATAAGGCTCTACAGAATAGATAAATCCAGTTTGTCCTTTGAAACTGGCAGAAGACCATTTTGTTGCAAGTTCACTATCCAGCGAAACTGCCTCATTCGTTAGAGTAATTTTTGAACCGTAAGGAATATCTGCTATTTTAGATTTAAAATCTAGTGGGGTTTTATAAAGTAAAATTCCATTCGGGTTTAATATATAAGCGTAATTTACAATTTTTATCTCTTTCGTATCACCTTTTTTATCGCCATTCACAGGTAATTCTTTGTTATCTGCTAAAACTTCTTTCTTGCAATTAAAAACACAAAAGATAATCAATACCGTTACTATTCCAAGAAATTTTTTTTTATTCCTATTCATTTGATTCTCCTACTTATTTTACTTTTGTAAATTGTCCTTTTTTGTATTTATACTTTACCTTTACTCGTTTTGAGTTGGATTCATCCCGTGCATCGACGTAAAGAATATTATTCTTAATAGTGTAGTTATCTAAAAAATTCCCCGGGAGAGGAATTTGTTTATAAGCCCCGTCTACAAATCCATAAAATAAGGGTGTGGCAAAAGCAACTCTCGACATGGAATTATTATCAGTATGAGTATAAAATTCTGGTATTCCATCTTCATCTAGATCGAACATTTCTATAGTACCTCTATCTTCAATATTACCAGAAAATACTTCATAGTTATCATTTTTTTTCTGAATTATAAAAGAAACACGTTTCAAATAACCATATCCAGACGAATTTTCATACCCTTTAAATAGTTTAAGAATAAAATATTCCAAATTTTTCTTAGCCTTTCCATTGCCTAGTGGGTTGATTAAAATGCTGGTAAAATTAAGAGGCATATCGCTATTTATCTCTGCAACTTTTTCTAATAATGATTTATCGGCTTTGTATTTGGAATTTTCAATCGTGTAGCGAGTAAATTCAGAATTGGAATAATAAACTCCATTTTTCTCAGAAATCCAAGCTTCGAAAGGAGAATCGTTGTAAGTCGCAGGATCAGCTTGCATCTTATAATGACGGGACGGATTTGGCATATTCGTTTTATAATATATAACTCCGTTAAGTTCTTGTGATTCTATTAGATGTAAAAATTCTCCTTTTTTGGATGCGCCTTTTGTTATAAAATCTTCCGCATTTTTTAAACCTGGGTCTTTAAAATAAATCGGATCGGATACTAAAAAGTAGCCGCTAATAGGTATTTGCTTTTTCTTTTTTGCAGTCTCAGCTTGCACGGAAGAATCATAAAACGTGACATCTCCTTCCAGATAGCCAAGTAGATTATTCTCTGTTTTTACGTAGAGCCATTTTTTATCTGATTCACTTTCGTTGTATACTTCCGCAAGTACCTCACTTATTTCAAATTGCGCAAATTCTAGAATAGATTTAGAGTCTGTTAAAGGTTTTTCATAAAGCAAAGTTTTTTCTTTCTTTATTAAGGCATATTTTGATT
This sequence comes from Leptospiraceae bacterium, assembly GCA_017996175.1. Lineage (GTDB taxonomy): Bacteria > Spirochaetota > Leptospiria > Leptospirales > Leptospiraceae > UBA2033. Next base: position 8,135 of record JAGOHK010000094.1, on the reverse strand, counting down.
TAGTTAGTGTGGTAAAAATAGCAAAATCTGACTTAAGTCCCCCTCGACTCGGAATAAACCCTTGGAGGGAACCTTTTTTTATCCTAATCCAACTAGATTCGTTCTCTTTTAGAGACAGTAAAACTTCGTCACCGTATTCAATTGTTCCAGCGTGCTCTTTATTTTTAGTTTTTGATTTGAACAAAACTAGCCCGTTCGGATTTAATACAAATGCCTTCCTGAAGTCCGCGACAGCCTCAGAATAAACTGAAAAATAAGAATAGAAAATGAAAAAAATAAGATTGAAAACAAAAAATTTTGATTTCATAAAAGTCCCCTAAGAAATTAGTTTCTCTTAACTGATATAAAACTTACTAAAAACCCTTGGTAAAGGAAAAAATAATGACTTCCAGAAAAAATCTACTACTACTTACTCTATTTTTTATACTTTCTAATTCATTTTGTTCCTCCGCAGCAATCTATCTCGAAGGAGAAATCCACCACCCCAAAACATCGGATAATTGGGATTTGACCCTAGAAAATATCAAACATCGGCGAAAAAAGATTTCTAAAAAATACCCAGTAATTATTTGCCATGGATTAGTAGGAAATCGAAATTACTTTAAGATTAACGAAGAAAAATCTATCGCATACTCCCTTATGGCAGAAGGATACGATGTTTGGCTTTTAGATCTACGAGGTAGAGCAGACGCAGGTAAACCGTCCTTATACTTTGGAGATAAAACTTATAATTACAGTTTTGATGACTATGCAACTAAAGATGTTGACGCAGCGATTAGTTATGTTCTGGAAAAAACTGGGGCAGAGAAAGTAAATTGGATCGGGCATAGTATGGGAGGTATGGTGGTTTATACTAAAATTGGAACCTACCAAGAAAACCGAATTGCAAACCTTGTCACTATTGGCTCACCCTTTTCCTTTTACAATCCAACTAAATACGTAAAATGGTTAAATATGGGTTCTTTTCTACTCCGGGCAATTCCTGTTATCCCCTCTGCAAATATTGCAAAGTTAGATTCAGACTACAAAATTCCTCTACCCGAAAAACCATTTCTTCGACTGTTCTATTACAAGGAAAACACTGAGTCTGAAGTAGAACATAATTTGAAAAGTCTCAGCACAAACAACGAAAGCCCAAACGTATTTAAACAATTTGCAAACGGAGTAGAAACCGGAGAAGTTCATTCTCTAGACGGCAACATTTCCTATACCGCTAATTTAAAGAATGTAAAAGTTCCAGTATTTCTAATTGCAGGAAGACGTGATCACCTGGGAACTCCTGCGATTGTCAGACAAGTATATGATAATATCGGAAGTAGAGACAAAACAATGTTAGTCGCAGGAAGATCAGAGGGACACTCAGAAGACTACGGGCACGTGGATTTAGTAATGGGGACTTGGGCTTACAAAGATATTAATAACCCAATTCTAAAATGGTTAAACGAAAGAAATAAATAATACTATTATAATAATAAGGAATCTATGAATATAAAAATAATAAAAGAATCAATCTTACCCAAAAATCCAATTTGCATTTTACTACTTCTATTGTTAATGGAAAATTGCTCCAGTCTTCCAAACAGAAATTTTGAGAATCATAATTTTAGTAAAGTTCTAAACACGAAAGAGTTTACACCCGAGAAACCGAAGTTTGTTCCACCAATTATAATTTTCGAACCACTTTTATTGAAAGAAACAGCATTGTATCGAATTGAGGACAATACAGAGAAAGGTTTAATTCCTTTTTTAAATGAAGAGGGTTACACTGTTTATCTTGTATCTTCTAAAACAAAAAATCCAGACTTCAAACTAAATGCAAAGGAAACAGACGTAATCCTAAACCAAATTGCGGATAAACACAAAAACCGCGATGTAATTCTTGCAGGTGTTTCGCTCGGCGGGCAATCAGTCTTAGAATACATGACCCTCCCTACTAATCTAAATAACTTTGCGCGCGTAAAAAAGATTTTTTTTATTGGAACCGGTATTGATTATAATTATTCAAATAGTTTTTTAGAGAAATCTGAAACGCTTGGCTATGACGAAAAACCAATCGAAGCACTCTGCAAAGAAAATAAAAGAGATAATTTTTGTAGCCGTTTTATCTGGTTTAATAATGCGTTACAATCGGTAGACAATACAAAAAAAGAAACATTTTTCCACCAAGTCCCTAAAATGGAAAAAAATTATATTTCTAGATTTCACCCATCGAAACTCCAAACTGCCTATTTTTTCCTTTATGGGAAACTAGACAGTATTAGCCCCGAAGAATCCATATATCCTTTTTTTCACACAATCAGACTGGGAGCGTCAAAAGGAAATAGTCAAAATACTCTCTACGAAGCAGGAGAGGCTAATGGGCATACTATTGATTATGACCATGCCGATTTATTCGTTTACCCAAAAGCAGAAAAAGAAATTTACAGTGAACTAGTAGATTGGTTAAATAAATAAATTTTTAAATTTTTAAATTTTAAATTTTTCCACAGTACCCAAAAGATTTTTTGAAATAGTTTGCATCTCTGCGGAATTAGTAGATAGATTTTCCGCAGAGGTAGCGTTATGTTTTGCGATTGTATTGATTTCGGAAATAGATTTTAAAATTTCTTTAAAGGCAAGTTTTTCTTCCTCGGTCACGGCAAGTATCTCATTTGCTAGTCTTTTAGCAGATTCAATTTCATCAGAGGTAGAATTACTAATTTCCAACTGCCTCACACTCAAATCAAAAATATCTTTTATCTCTGATGAAATTTTTCCGACTCCATTCATAATTGTATTCAGCAAGTCAAACACAGTAGTTGCATTTTTCATTCCCAGACTTATTTCCTCGTTATTTGCTTTAATTAAATAATCAATTTGTTTAATACTACTTGAAGTTTTTACTGCTAGTTTAGCAATCTCATCGGCTACTACCGCGAAACCTTTCCCCGACTCACCGGCTCTCGCGGCTTCAATGGCTGCATTTAAAGAAAGTAAATTAATCTGGTTGGAAATATCGCCTATTATCCCCATAATCCCAGAAATTTTTCCAGAACTTTCCGTAATTTTTTGCATACTCCCATTCATCGATTTGAGAGAAATATCGCCAGTAGCCGCTTCTTTTGAAATTTTGTTCGATAAATCTAATGACAGATGCACTTTAGAATCTGCTTCTTTAATAAGCTCATTAAGGGTAATGATGTTTTCTCTCAACTGGTTTAGAGTATCAAACTGTTTACTAGAATTCACGAATGTTTTTTGGACTTGAGATGTAACCCGATCAACGGTCGAACGAATTTCTCCCGCATTTTCTGCATGGGACTGAGATAAATTTGACATCTCACTTGCTTCATTTGAAATTCCATTAGCAGAATCGGTAACAGATTTTGTGGTATGTAGAATCATTTTTACAATCTGATGTATTTCTTCAATAAACCGATTAAAATTCTCAGCCAAAATCGAAATTTCATCATTGGAAGAAACTGGAATTCTATAAGTCAAATCCCCAGCTCCATCGGCAATACTTTCTAATCTTTCTATTATTTCGACTAACGGATATTTAATACTTCTTTTAATTACCTGCGCAAGAACACTAATAAGTAAAACAAAGAATAATACACTAACAATCATTAGCCCCTGAAATAAATTTTGTTCTCTTTCAATTACTCCGTTTGCATGAGTTTGAATCAGTAAAACAATTTCATCAAACTTTTTTGTTGGTTCTCTATCAATTCCCTTTACTGCCTTGTCCACAGTTTGTATTGACCTGAGATCATTTTTGTTATACAATTCTAAAGCAGTCCGATAGGATTTTTCCAATTCAAGATGTTTTTCTTTTAAAGTGTGAACTTGTTTTTTTAAATCAGGAATATCACTGCCCTCTTCTTCTAATTTTTTCAAGTCCTCTTGAATTTGTTTGGAGAGTTTAAAAAACCGATCCCTATATTTTATAAATTCTTCGTCCACCACTCCTCGAATTAAAGTATTCTTCCATTCTTGTACTTGGATTTTAAAGTTTACTTGTAACTCCCTCGATGAGTCTACTAGCTTAAAGAACTTCTGTGAATCCTTTCGAATGGAAGAAGTGATCGAATTTAAAAATATATAGATAACAAAGATAATCGCTAAAAAGCTGAAAAATAAGAAATACAACCTTGAAACGATACTAAACCTTCTTGCAAATTCAATCATAACGTCTCCATACTACCCATTTTTTATTAATTTGCGAAGCAATTTATAATCAATATTTACATATCCCATTTATATCCTCTCCGTAATATTAGTATTGCTCAAATTTATGAGAAATTAAGCTACATTTTTCTGCAATTCTTTTACAAATTCTAAAATGTCAAAGTCAGTGAGTTCACGACCAATTTCATCTGAATATTTTTTCAAAACAGGCTGTAAGTCGGAAATTTCAGAATCCGAAATAGAAATTCCATTTTGGGAAAGAATTGCTTTAATCGCACCACCACCCGACTGACTAGTGAACGTTATCCGGTGACCATCAACTCGACCAATCACAGTAGGATCAATTGCCCCATAAGCAGATTTTTTTAAGTGTTTGGTTTTATTTACTCCGTCTTGGTGAATTCCACTTCGATGGGCAAATACATCACTTCCAATTAAAGGTGCTTTTTCGTGAATTGGAATTTCTGACATCTCTGAAACCAAAATAGCAGTAGGATAAATTTCTTCCATCGCCAAATCAACATTTTCCCCACAGTTGTACAAAGCACAGGCTACTTCAAACAAATTGGTATTACCCGCTCTTTCACCCAAACCATTTAAGGAAGTTTCAATTTGAGTAACTCCTTTAAAAAAACTTTCTACTGTAGTTGCAGTCGCCATCCCCAAATCATTATGCGTATGAACAGAAATCACCGCATTTCCAGTTAAAGATTTTACCACCTTTTCAATCATATCTAAAAATATCATCGGGCGATACCTTTCGACTGTATTGGCAAGGTTAATTACATCGGCTCCTGCATTGACTGCCGCTTGGAATACCTCGATCGCAAACTCGATATTATCCAAACAATCCCCAAAATGCTCCCCGCTAAACTGAACACTTCCTTTAGTTCCAGCCAATTCTCTAGCATACGAAACTGCTTCTACTACATTTACAATCACTTGTTCATTGGAAATTTTTAACATATTCTTTATGGCAAATGAGCTAACGGGGTAAACAATATGTAAGCGCGGTTTGGCTGCGTGTTTAATTGCGTTCCAAGAAATTTCAATCTCGTGTTTTTTCGCTCTCGAAAGACTAGATATTACGACATTGTCCGGTGCAATTTTAGCTAAATGTTCACAGGATTTAAAATCACTTTCGCTAGCAGAGGCAAATCCAACTTCGACTGCTTGAACTCCCAATTTGATTAGTTGGCGAAAGATGATTTCTTTTTCGGCTAGATTCCAAGGTTTACGTAATGCTTGGTTTCCATCTCGCAAAGTTACGTCGTAGAAAAATGGTTTTCGGTTAGTTGGCTCTTGGTTCATGGTTATTATCCTCACTTTTATTTTGCCACCTAACTAGATCGGGCAAAAGTTTTGGGATGCTCTCCACAAACAAAAAAGCCCGCTCTGGTTGGAGTGGGCTTTTCTTTTTCACAAATCTATGCTCACGCCAACCTACATAAGTAGTTGAAGGAGAAGCATGGTTGTGAAGAAATTTTGATTCATAGGTTTACATTCGGAAAGTTAACAAAATTTGTCAAGAGAAAATTTTGCTCAATATCTAAGTGCATCATACTTTCTCATTTCTTTGTCTTTGACTAACGCATTTTTACAAACAGAGACAAGCAAATCCCAAAACTTTTTGCTGTGATTTTTATGTACTGTGTGACAGAGTTCGTGTAAAATTACATAGTCAGATAACTCTTCGGGGATTCTAAGTAAATGGAGGCTCAGGTTAATCTGGTTATTTACAGAACAACTTCCCCAGCGAGATTTCATATTTTTAATCGAAACAGATTTGTAAGTAAAATGATTTTCTTTTGCCAACTTTTCAACCCTCTCCGGCAAATACTTCTTAGCCTCTAAGCGGTAAGTTTCCTCAATTCTAAAACGAATTTCAGCCTGTATTTTATTATCTAAAATGTTTTCTGTTTTAGGATAATAGATTGTAAGTAAACTATCTCTCAAAGTATAAGAAACATCCTTTCCTGTCCAAGGTGAAATTTTTACCTTATGATATTTCATTTTGAAATCGGTGCTCTCTGTAAACGGAGTAGATTTTTTTTCTAGTGCGGATAATTTCTTTATACTTCTCTCTACCCAGTCCCTGTTTTCTTTTAAAATCGCCTCTGCTTGTTTGTAACTCCAGTACCGCGGAATCGTAACACAAATTCCTTTTACGGGATGAATCTTCAAAATCATTCGCCTAGACCGATGCGATTTCTCAATTTGAAATTCTCCAAAGGGATTGTATTGTATAGTTTTAGGATTCATGACAATTTAAAGATTACCACCGATGAACACCGAGAGCACCGAGAGCACCGATAACAAAACGATGTTAATTAGATTCATTATATTCTTCTCAGTTTTATAAAGAGCATCGATTAGTATCATATTATTCAATTTCAAAACCAAAATAAAAACCATCGTATATTCTATCGTTCTTTTTATCGGTGTTCATTCCACCCTTCGCTCCATGTATTCGCGACCAGCGCCTTCGCATGGTAATCTCCCCTAGTTCGGAAATAAAATCCGTCCTTCTGTAAAGCGAGTTCTCATTTCTAATTTTTCCATGTCCCCTATATTACCAAATTCTAATACATCTTCTTTCGATTCAGTGATAATACTTTCATCTTTTTCTAAATCTCCTACTTTAAAATCAGGGAGGCCACTCTGTCTTAGCCCCAAGAGCTCACCCGGTCCTCTAAGTTTTAAATCCACCTCTGCTAGTTCAAATCCATCATTGGTTCGAACCATTGCTTCAATGCGGGTAATAGCGTCTTCACTCACTTTGTCAGGAGTAAGTAGAATACAAAAACTTTCATGTTCTCCTCTTCCAACTCGACCTCGAAGCTGGTGCAGTTGGGAAATTCCAAAACGATCCGAATGTTCAATCACAAGCACAGTTGCATTCGGAATGTCAATCCCCACTTCCACAACGGTCGTAGTAATTAGGAGCTGAATCTCGTTAGCCTTGAATGCGTGCATAACTGAATCCTTCTCTGCGCTAGTCATACGTCCATGCAGTAATCCAACTTTGTAGTCTTTGAATTCAAATAGCTTTAGTCTTTCATAAGAAGCAATACAAGATTCTAAATCCACTTTTTCCGATTCTTCAATCAAAGGGTATATTATAAAACATTGTCTGCCCTGAGCCAGATATTTTTTGATAGAATTATAAACTGCTGGGCGTTTATCCTCTGTTATCCACTTAGTTACAATTGGCTTTCTACCTTTCGGTTTTGTTTTGATGGTTATCAGTTGTAAGTCGCCATAGAGCGTCAAACAAAGAGTACGCGGAATTGGCGTTGCAGTCATGGCAAGTATATCTGGATTTTTCCCCTTTGCGCGGATAGTCTCTCTTTGCTCCACTCCAAATTTGTGTTGCTCGTCAATAATCACAAGTCCTAGATCGCTAAACACTACATCTTCTTGGAATAAACTATGAGTTCCAATCACAAGTAGAGTCTCTCCTTCTTTTAAACGAGCGATTTTTTCTCTTCTAGTTTTTTCTTTTTCTTTACCAATAAATAAATCAATTCTAGCAAATGGGGTAAATTGTAGTAAGCCCTGAATCGTTTGGAAGTGCTGACGCGCTAAAACCTCAGTCGGAGCAAGCATACAGACTTGGATATTATTATCCATATAGTGCATAGCGGTTAACAAAGCAGTAACCGTCTTACCCGAACCCACATCTCCTTGTAAAAGAACCGCCATAGGAATATCTTTTCCATTTAGTTCTTTCATTCTTTCCAGACTAGACTTTTGGTCCTCAGTCAATTCAAAAGGGAGTCGTTCGAGTATTTTACCCGCACCTTCTGACTTTCTAAGAGGCCAGAGTTTGCGTTTGATTTTTTGTCTCTCACTTCGTTTGTATTCCATGAGTAAGTTAAAGTAATAAAACTCTTCGTAGGCAAATCGCCGTTTTGCCCCAGCAAGAGCCTCTTCTGTAGTCGGAAAATGAATTTCCTGAAATG
>JAGOHK010000093.1 GCA_017996175.1 Leptospiraceae bacterium | reverse complement strand
AGGAATGTGTAACTTGAAAAAGATCTTCTGTATGTAATAATATTTCAGCAATACATTCTTCCAATTTGTCAAACTGAATATTTAAAAAATACAACTCAGTTAACTCCCTATATACCTGAACAGTTACAGTATACATATTAGTCCATGGATCTGGAAAATCCTTTAATAACGATAACGCTTGTTGTAAATAGACTAATGCTGAATCGTAAGCAGTTGATAACTTTGCTTTTTGTGAAGCGCGTAAATTTAAAATAATTAATTCTTTATTTTCATCGATACTAGTATTTTTTTCATGACCATAGTTCAAATGGTTCACTATATCAAACAAATTATCTTCTGAAAAATTTTCTCTCCATAAAAATCTACCGATGGAAAGCTGTATTTTTTTTCTTTCATCCTCTTCAATTAATTCATAGGCAGCCTGTTGAATTCTATCGTGATGAAACTGGTAATAAATTTCTTTTGCATCTCTAGAATCAATCTGTTCTTTTGTAACTAGGGTTATTTTTTTAATTGACTCTAGCGGAAGTTGTAAATAATCCTGCCTGATTAAATCATACAAAATTTCCATAGTTTCTTTAAATGATTTATTGAGAATAATGCTAATTATCCACAAATTAAACCGAGTTCCAATACAGGCACAGTTTTTTAAAACTTCTTGAAAGTAATTTGGAAGTCGCTCAATCTTATTAACTAAGAGATCTATTATATTAGCAGGGAGCTTTATAGATTCAATTTTCTGAATATCCCACTGCCATTTTCCATTTGACTCATCCAAATAAATTTTTTTATCATTTGCTAATTTTTTAATTAATTCATTTATAAAAAATGGATTTCCGGATGTTTTTTGAAAAATAATATCTGCTAAATCCTTCACCCCATCAAGTTTTGAGTGAAAAGAATCTGCAAGTAATTCAGTAATATCCTCTATCCCGATAGGTTTTAATCGAATAGTCTTAGGATAAATTTTATCTTTCTTGAGGGAGTCAATCATGTCTAAGAAAGGATTATTTTGATTATCCTCAGTTGTTCTGTAACTAAGGATAATCAAAATATACTTTAATGATTTATCTGACATTAAATTCTTTATCATCTGAAGAGAAGCAGGATCTGCCCATTGCATATCATCCAAAAACAAAACTAAAGGATGATTTAAAGTACAGAAAATTCCAATAAAATCCTGAAAAATCAAATAAAACCGATTAGAATTTTCGTTTGGCTCTAAAAAAGGAACTGGAGATTGTTTTCCTATTATCAATTCTAATTCAGGAATTACATCGGTCACAATCTTTCCATTTATACCCAATCTAGACTGAAGTCGCTCTCTCCAATTGTTGATTTCAATTGGGTCCTCAGTGAGCAAGATTTGAATTAACATAGTAAATGCTTTGATAAATCCACTAAATGGTAAATTCTTGGAATACTGTTCGTATCCGCCAGAGAGAAAATACCCTCTTGCATTTGAAATAGGTTTGCTAATTTCTTTGGCTAATGCAGATTTGCCGATTCCGGCTTGACCTGTAATCACAGAGAGTTCAGGTCTTCCATTCTTATACATATAAAAAAAAGTATCCAAAAGAGTTTGTACTTCATTTTGCCTACCGTATAACTTCTCTGGAACTCTAAACTCTAAAGAAAAATCTTTCAGTCCCGGAATGAATTTTTCTTTATTAAACTTTTCAGATTGAATACATTCTAAATCATATAAAAATCCAAACGTACTTTGATAACGCTCATCTGGATTCTTCGCAAGTAACTTTAAAATTATTTTAGATAACTCGATCGGAATACTTTTATTTATTTCAGATGGGGATAATGGTTCTTTTGCGATATGACTATAAATCATATCCATCGGATCTGTTGCAGTAAAAGGAGGACTACCAGTCAATAAATGGTAAAAAGTAGCGCCTAATGAATAGTAGTCTGTTCGATAATCAATTAGTCTATTTACTCGACCGGTTTGTTCGGGGGATATATAGGCTAAACTTCCTTCCAAACCTCCGATAAGTTCCGGATCTACTATATCTGCTTCCCGTTCCACACTAGACCCAAAATCAATGATTTCCACTTCACCGGTAATTGAGTCATATAAAATATTGGCGGGTTTAATATCCTTGTGAATGATTTTTTTCTCATGAATATTTTTAAGTGCTAGTAAAGTAGATTTAGCAATTTTGTAAAATGTATAGAGTGGAATTTTTTTAGGGATAAGTAACTCTAAATTTTCGCCTCTGGAATCTTTAAATATAAGAAGGAAACTATTTTTATTTTTTTCGAACCCAGTAAGGCGAGCAACTCCTGGAACACCTTTTAATTTTTCTAGAATTTTATATTCTCTTTCAAACCTTACTAATTCAGAATCAGTTGGATATTCAGCTTTTAGTACTTTTAAAATTACTCTATTTTTATCTTTGTCCAGTGCGCGATAGATTATATTTTTTCTACCTTCGTAAAGAGTCTCAAGAATGGAAAAACCAGCCGGTTGCATTTCTGGCTAAATTACTCCATAAATGGAGACATTCTCTCTAGCATAATACGCTTATTATCCCCTGCTTGGATAGACAATAATCCACGGATAACAGCCTGTCTCCGCTCATGTTCAGTTTTGGAATATGCTTTTACTTTATTCGCAATTGGTAAAAACACTAAATTGGCAAATCCAATTCCGTAAAACGTTGCAATAAATGCAGTCGCAATTCCTTCGCCAAGTGCCGCAGTTCCTGCTCCTAAATTTTCTAGTACATGAACAAGACCCATTACAGTTCCGATAATTCCAATCGTAGGACAAAAACCACCGGCAGTTTCTAAAATTTTAGAAGAGTTCATTTCTACTTCTTGTTTTTGCTCAGACCATTCAAATAAAATATCTTCAACTGTGGAAGGGTCAGTTCCATCTACAATTAGCCTAAGTCCTTTCTGAGCTAGGTCGTTGTCAATTTCTTCTATTTCATCTTCCAGAGAAAGTAATCCATCTCGCCTGGTTTTCTCAAGTAATTTAACAAATAATTCGATAAAGTCTAAATCACTGTTAGGTTTGATAATTTTTTCTACAACCGAGAGCATTGCCTTTAATTGGAGGATGGAAAAACTGGCAATTGTTGCGCCTATCGTTCCTCCAAGAATTAATATAATGGCGGATAATTTAAAGAATGCACCTATATGCGCACCTTCTAGAAAAATGGCAACGATTACAGATAAGAATGCGAGAAATATACCTAAATAAGTAGTGATTATCATTCGAGACTCCTAGGAATTAAATTGGAATTAGCCGCTGGATTATTATAAACTCGATACGTATTTTCTTTTAATGAAACTAAATCAGAAAGAAGTTTTCGCCAAACTACAGAATCTGTATTTTTACGAGACTCAGTCATTATGATTTCTTCTGCTTCCCTTATATTAGAATACTGAAGATAAATTTTTGCTTTTTCGATTTTTAAGTTTTTTAATTCTTCGCTTCTATCGCTAGTTTCTTGGGAATAAAAAGCAATCAGATCATTAATTCTTTCAAGTGCTTCTTCTTTTTTATTTAAAGTAAGAAGAAGTGGATAGAGTCTTTTGATAATCTGCTCTTTGTATTTATTTTTAGAGAGCAAAATTTTCATAACAGGTATTTGTTCTTTTTCGGTAGTAATTCTGAGTAAAGAGTTATAAGCAACATCGAGCAAATTGTCATCTTGGATATGAAATTTAAAAGCAAGGTCTGCCATTTGGATTGCTCTATCATAATCATTAATTCGAAAATAGTACTGAGAATATGTTTTATACGAATTATAAAATTTGTTCCGATATTCTAGAGTAGTCTCATGTAAACTCCCACTTGAGTAACTCAGGAGATTATATAGAATAGCCGCTATATCGTCATTTGTATCTAATCCCTTTAATCTGGATTCAATATGTTGGACTTCCCAACTCTGAGATCTATTTGCAGGTAACAAATTCGGAATAGAATTTTTAGGGAAATAAATTCTAAAAAGTGGGTATTCAATGGAGTCAAATTCGATTAACTGATTGGTAAGTTGACGAGAATTTTTATCTTGAAAAATTAGGAACGGATAACCATTCTTATTCAAATGATATAGATAAGTAAGAGTTATTTCTAAATTATCCCCTAAACCTAAAACAATTGTTTTATTTTTAAAAGTATTTTTTTTAGGTAAGGTCACTTCATTTTTAAAAGGAAGATTACTATTAAAATATACAAAGTTTTCTTCATTCAAATCAATGGAAGTCAAAAGATAAGGAATTGGTTTTAAATTCTCCACCTTAACAAAATTCATTTTATAATCATAAGGAAGAGGAGAAAAGAAATAAGCCGCTAGTAAAAAACTAAAGGTTACAGTCAAAGATTTATTTAGTATTCTAATTGACTTAACTAATATAAGGGGCATCCATACTAAAATAATAAAAGCAAATACTAAAGAATATCTAAATTCATACCGCAAATAATAGACATTCAAATAATGGATCAACAAATAAAGCACAAGACCAGCAGAAAACGAAATCAAAATTGAGCTCACTTTATATTTCTGTGGTCTGTAGAGTGCAATACAAGCCATGTCCATAAAAAGCAAAATCCCACTCGCTAGTTCAAACCTAGACCCATGCAAAGTTAAAATGAGGCTAACAACGAGTATAACTCTACCTGCAAGATATTTCCATTTTATTTTGCTACTAAAAAATCCAAAATGAAAGATGATATTAAAGAATAATAAACCAAGTCCAGTTCCTAAAATAAAAAAATCAGGAATAGTCATCTTAGTATAATATAGAATCGAATGACATACAAATAAAGCAAGAGAGGAATAAAAAAATATATCGTTAATCGAATACGTTCTCAAGGTTTGTCTCTGGCTAAAATTATGAGACTTGGGGATAATGGAAAAAAGAATTAATTCTAAAGTCATCACAAACACAAGAGGCATCAAGTAATTTTCGGACTTAATCTGAATGTTGGGATTAAAATAGGAATATACTAAGTAACTAGTTCCTCCAATTAAAAAAGCCCAGAGACGAAAATTTTTTAATCTAGCGGCGAGAATTCCGGTTACTAATGAATTTAAACTGGCAAAAAATAAAAAAATATCTGTATAAAAAATATAATCTACTTGCAGGAGTCCAGAAGAGTATCCATTCAAAGTAATCATTTCTGCAATCAAAAGAAAAATAACGGAAAACTCTAAATACAAACTTTTTAGTCCGACTAAAACTCTTTTTAGAATGAAGCCAGAAACAAATGCAATTCCGATGATTACTTTCGCAGCCTGAAAAAAAACATCCTCGTTTTCGATGAGTTTTATTTCTTGGTATGCATTTTTAAAAAAAAGGGAACCTAAAAAGCCAAGAGAAAGACAAAGAATTATATTTGGAAGAATTCTAAGTCCGAAAGAATTTGCAAAAAAACGATTGCTGCTTTTGTTCATGGCTTTAACTGCTAGTCTTCCACTTTATACTTTTTTGGAAATAAAAAAAGGAACTTAGAGAGGAAAATGGCAGGTTTATTACGGGAAATACCTTACAAATACGCAATGTCATTAAGCTAATAAAGAGAGAAGAGGGATTTTAGGCTTGAGTAAATCTCCAGATACGAAAAATTTGGAATACTAACCAATAACGAAGTGAGAGTTCAAATATGCCAACTTATGATTATAAATGCAAGAGCTGTGATAAAGTGTTTGAACACTTTCAAGCAATGAAGGATGAGCCTTTAAAAGAATGCCTCTGTGGCGAAAAAGGCGAAGTTACCAGAATGATCTCAGGCGGAACTGGGATTATTTTTAAAGGAAGTGGGTTTTATGTAACAGACTACAAAAAGACCTCCTCTGGAGATACTTCTACTCCAAACATATCCAGTCCGACTACTACACCGACCACGCCCGTTGCAACTCCAGCAACTTCTACCGATAAATAAACTTGGGAAGAATTGCAATTATCGCAGGCGCCGGAGATCTCCCGCATATCGCGATGCGGGAAGCTCTCTCACAAGGAGAAGACCCGTTATTTTTTTCGATTTCGGAATCAGATTTTCATCCTGGAGATTTTAAAGATAGAACGATTCCGATTTACATTACGCAAATTGGAAAGGTATTTAAACTTTGCAAAAAACAAAATGTAGATAGAATTTTACTTCTCGGAAAAGTAAAAAAAGAAATCATTTTAAAAACATACCGCTACGATTTAAAAGCGATTACCTTACTTGCAAAAATGCTAAATCGAAATGACTATTCCTTTTTTGAAATTGCTGCAAAGGAATTTGAAAAGGAAAAAGTTACCATCCTTTCCCAAAAGACTTTTTTAAAATCCTTACTTCTTCCAGAAGGACGTTATACGAAATCAAAACTATCTAAAAGTAAACTAGAAGACATCGAATTTGGAATGAATATTGCGCATAACCTTGCAACACTGGATATAGGTCAGACTGTAGTTGTAACCCAAAAAATGGTTCTTGCGCTAGAAGCAATTGAAGGAACAGATGAAACAATCAAACGAGGTGGACTTCTTTCCAGAAACAAAGGAGCAGTTGTCTGCAAAAGTACAAAACAAGGACAAGACGAAAGATTTGACCTTCCTGCAATTGGAATCGAGACGTTAGACAATATGTATGCTTCCGGTTGCGATACAATCGCCATTAGAGCGAGTGAAACAATTGTAGTAAATCCAAAAGAATTTATCGCTCATGCAAATAAATTAAAAATTAATTTCATCAGTTACTCCGGTCCGCAGGTAAACAAATACAATGCAGAAAAAAAAATCTAAGCCAGTTTCTAAAAAAAAACCAGCACAAATAAAAAAAAATCTAAAAACTTTGGTTAATTCCAATAAACCGCTACCAGAAGAAAAATTTCTAATCGTATGCGGAGAACCTTCCGGCGATTTACTAGGTGCAAATTTAATAGAAGAATTGCATAAAACCGGCGGAAAGTTTTCCTTCATCGGGATCGGTGGCAGCGAAATGATTAAAACTGGTTTTTCTTCCTCTCATGATATTGAATCTCTGAGTGTAATTGGATTTACCGGAATTCTTACAAAGTATTTTCCGTTAAGAAAAATTGCAAAAGAATTAGTAGAGAAAGCGGTAGCGAATAATGTGCATTATGCGATTCTAATTGATTACCCAGGGTTCAATCTTTACCTCGCAGAAAAACTAAGAGAAAAAGGAATCAAAATTATATTCTACGTATCACCGCAGATCTGGGCATGGAGATTTAAACGGATTTTTAGAATCCGAGATTGTGTAGATTTAATGCTCGTTCTATTTCCATTCGAAAAAAAAATCTACGATGAATACAATGTAAACAGTGAGTTCGTAGGACATCCACTCTGTAGCCGAATGAAAGAAAAAGTCGAAACAGAAAAACCAATTTCGATTGAAAAAAAGGTAACAACGATTTGCCTCATGCCGGGTTCAAGATCAGGAGAAATAACAAGACTTATTGATCCGATCCTCGAATCAGCAGTCCTAATCCAAAAAGAAATGCAATCCAAGAACAAAAAAGTTCAGTTCATTCTACCCAATATCAATAAAACAAAGGAAAATTTCATTCTTGAAAAATTGAAATTGAAACAAGAAGAAACAAATCTCAAGGTTCAGTATTTTTTTGATAACTCCGCCAAATGTTTAGAAACCTCTGATTTAGTAATTTTATCTTCCGGAACTGCAACACTCGAAGTAGCTTACTTTGAAAAGCCAATGGTTATCATTTACAAAATGAGTTATATTTCTTTTCAAATAGGACTTAGACTTGTTACAACAAAACATGTCGGACTTGTCAATATTTTGGCAGGAGAAGGTATTTGTAAAGAATTTTTACAAGATGCAGCTAATGCTGATAATATCTTCCCGGAAGCAATGCGTATTTTGAACGACGATACTTACCGTAAAACTATGATTAGCCGCATAAAAGAAGTAAAGACAAGTCTCGGTGATGGGAACGCTGGCAAAAAAGCGTCTGCCGCTATTCTAAAATTGATTCAGGAGTCTTAATTTCTCGAACAATTCTGACTATTTTATTATCAATTACTCCTGCCCATATATTAGGCGTTTTTTCAGAAAAAAGAAAATACGCAAAAGGGCTGTCATCCTCTAGGTTGTATTGCAAACGAACTCCCCTAACATCCTCTAACGCATAGATCTCTACTTTTTCATTTTCCCGAATTAGAAAATTATGTTCACTCTTATCAAATACAATCTTAGAGTTATCGGATGGAACAATTTTCCAAGCTCCCAAAACTTCCTTGGTATTGTAATTTTTAAAAGAACTTTTTTTTGACTCAGACTTATCACAATATAGAAAAAAAGATAAGGTTAAGAGTATTAGAATTATTTTTTTATAGTTTGACATGAATTACCTGTTTTTATGAAAGATAAGTTAATTGGTTTATTTTTAAGTTGACCAAACATACCAAAATTAATACCAGATCGAGTAAAAGCGGCATTACCCCTTAAGACTCCAGTACCACCCTTTACTTCAATATTTCGAACAAACCCATCTTGAGAATAAGCATTAAATCCCAAACTAATATCAGAAATATTCTCTTCTGAAAATAGTTCAAACAAATTGATATTATCCCCAGGGTTGGTTCTCAAAAAACTATTTCTTCTCAAAGCTAATTCTCCTGCAATACTCCGATTCACGAGTAAATCTGAAAAATTATTTCCGCTAGATATAAAAGTCATATTAAAATCAATAATATCAGAATAAATACTACTATCACAAATATCCATGATTTCATCAAACCAGAATAAAGAAGAAACTTTGGTCCTGAATTCGAAAGTAGGCATTTTTCTATCAAAGTAAATATTCAAATTTAGATCAGTATCGGTTTTATTATTTGCGCCACCCGAAAGATTCAAATTCCCTAACCCAGATTCAATTTTTAAATCCAGATTATATTTTCCAAGACTATGTGAGGATGATCGATATTTAACGTCATCTAACTTTAAGTTTGCTTTCAATTTTGCTTTCTCTAAAAATACTTTATACAGTGGAGATTGGATAAAAAAAGACTCTGGCAACATTTTCTCCTGTCTCTCCTTTATATCCTCGGATACTGTTTTTGTAAAAAATTCGTAGATAGACTGAAAGTTTTTTAAAATCAATGAATCCATTGTTACATTTAATTTTAAATTTGAGGCAAGGGGGTTTGGCAAATTTTTATTAGCCGCTTTATTAAAAGAAATTATACCGGACATATCCGTAATTAATTCTTTATCAAATAATTTTCCTCGAAGACCGGTTTGTAACTCATTTTGACTCCAGATAAAATGTAAGTTAGTATCTAGTAGACGAATATCAGGAGACATACTTCTAAATTCAAAATTATTCAATGATCCATTTCCATCAATCCATATCCAATCAGAAATATTTCCAGTTTCTTCGATTCGCATATTTAACTTCATATTGCCCTGAATGGAAAATTCATCTTCTAAAATTAATCCCTCAAACAGTTTATGAAAATTATCCACCTGAATTGAGATGGTAGTTTTCTTTAGATTATTGTTTGGTGTAAAAATTTGTTCATCATAAAAAAACTCAGGGCTAGAAATTTTACGTTTAAAATAAGATTCAGAATTTTTTGCGTCTATATATTCTTTTAAGTAAGAAAACTTGGCATTTATAGTTAAGTCATTTGCCTTGATATTGGAAATAGGATAAAAATCACCGGAAAATTTTCTGAAATTTAGATTCCCATCTACTTTAAAATCTTCTTTGGTTTTATCGATTGCAATAAATCCATCCGCAATCCCAGACTCAGGTGATAGATTTAAAAGCATCCTAGAAATTCCGGGCATATTCTCTAAGTCATGATTAGAAAAGTCAACTCTAAGAAAACCCTCCTTTGTCTCCAAGTTTACCTTTCCGTCACCCTTTATTTTGCCCGCAAGAATTCCTAAAAACCGGTTATCATTCAAACTAATAACAAGAAACTCATTCTTTCGTTCAATCGAAAGCTGTAGCGGTTTATCACTCTGGAGTAAATCTTGATTATTCGCTCGAACAATTATATCTAATTTATCAAAATAAATATCAGGAAGATTTAATTCATGGATATACTTTAAAAGATTCGAGGTAGATGGATCATCAATGTCAATAACTAACTTGGCACCATAAATGACTATTTTTTTAGGAACCACTGCTTGGGAGAAAATCGATGTTAGCCGAACGTCAATTCGTTTGCTAGTAAACAGTAATTTATTGCTAGAAAAATCTTCCTCTTGTGAAATTTTAATATCTTCAAAAATAATTCCATTCAGAGAAGAAAAGTCTACGATTCCAATTTCCACTGCTTTAGAAAAATTTTTGCGGATAAAGGAAACAATAGAAGACTTCTCTTGAAAAATGTTCACATACTTTTTTTTGGCGTAGTATTCGTAAATATTATTTCCAATGAATAAAGAAAAACAAAAAATAATAAATAGAATTAAAAAAGTAACACTCCATTTAGATTCAACAAATCGAATGCGATAGATATAGAGTCTCTCTAGAAAGTTTTTTAATAAATTCTGAATTTTAATTCGTAAACTATCTATCATTGTTCTAGGCAGATTTTAATCTTTCCAATTCTTCTAAAAAATTTTCAGGTGTAGTAGTTTCTCTCGTGGACTGAACATCTAAATAGTCTCTAGAAATTTCGTCCAAAAATCGAGAGGGTGTACAAGGCATTGACTCACCATATTTTTTTCGCTCACTAGCACCTGTCATAAATAATTTTTTACGAGCACGAGTCATTCCGACATAAAAAAGCCGTCTTTCTTCGTCCACTCCCTGTCCTTCATCAATCACACGCGAGTTAGGAATAATTCCTTCTTCAATTCCAACTAAAAACACAACTTCAAACTCAAGTCCCTTAGAAAGGTGCATAGTCATAAGTTGGATTCGATTGTCACGCGCATCTTTTTCGCTAGAATCATCATCATTTGTCAAAAGAGAAAGTCGAGCAATAAAATCAAATAGAGTAGGTTTGCCTTCTGAATCCCATTCCTCCTCAAAGTACGCCATCATATTGGTTAGCTCTGACAAATTTAGCATTCTGGCTTTCATCACTTTCTCATCGGTTTCTTCCGTGGAAATTTCTTTTTCGAAACCAACTTCCTTGATAAATTTACGAAGCACTTCGGTCATTCTATTGGCGGTGTAAAATTCATTTCGATATTTTTGAATCAAATCTAGAAATTCATAAATGAGAGCCGCAGATGCCCGTTTGATTTCAGGAATAAATTCTGGTTCTTCACAAATTTTGTGTAGCACATCAATAACAGGTAAACTTGCATCCACAGATTTTTGCTGAATCTTTCCAATAGACGTTTGTCCAATTCCGCGTTTTGGATAATTCAAAATTCTAAGGAGCGAAATTTCATCTTTTGGATTAGCGATTACTCGTATGTAGGCGACAAGATCACGCACTTCTTTTCTATCAAAAAAATTGTATGCACCGATTAATTTGTAAGGCAGTCCACGAAGTCTGAGTTCTTCTTCAAAAGGACGAGATTGGTAATTGGTTCTAAATAGAATTGCAATCTCAGATCCAACTCTATGTTCTTTAATAATTTCTTCTTGGATTTGATCTACAACGAACATCGCTTCGTCTTTTTCATTTAACCTCTCTACATACAGTGGTCTATCGAGATGGTGAATTTCAGACCAGAGTTTTTTTTCTCTTCTGGATGTATTGTTTTGAATGAGAGAATTTGCTGCATTTAAAATATTCATCGAAGAGCGGTAATTCTGGAGTAACCGCACTACTTTTGTGTTCTTAAAGTCTTTTTCGAAATCAAGGATCAAATTGACATTAGACCCTCGAAACCCGTAAATACTTTGATCGTCATCCCCAACGACACATAGATTGTTTTTTTCATTTAAGAGAAGTTTAATAAATTCATACTGAACTTGATTGGTATCCTGAAATTCATCGATCATATAAAATTTATGTTTTTTGTGATAATGCTCTTTTACCTCAGGAAAATCTCTTAGAATTTTCATAGGAAGTAAAATCAAATCATCAAAGTCAACCGAGTTCATGTTCTTTAAAATCCGAACATATTCATCAAAAATATCTAAAACAATCGCATCAATTTCTTTATCAGAGCTCTCGAGGTTTCTTTTGTAATCATCACCCATATTCTTCAAGCGGCTAATATGAGATAAGATAAGCTTTGGAGGAAATAACTTTGGATCAATCTTTCGTTGTTTCAGTGAATCAATTAAAATGGATTCCAGATCTCCCGGCGTCTGTAACATAAACGGAACATGGTATCCAAGTCTGTCGATATGTTTCTTTAAAATATTTAAGCCAAGAGAATGAAACGTAGAAAGCGTTAGTCCCCTTCCCTCTTTTTTGGCAAGGGATTTACGAACTCTTTCTCGCATTTCCTTTGAACTTTTATTAGTAAAAGAAAGTGCAACGATATGTTTGGGATCAATTTTCTTTTTTTGAATTAGGTATACGATTCGATTTGTGATTACACGTGTTTTGCCGGAACCCGCTCCCGCGAATATTAAGAGTGGTCCTTCAACGTGCCTGACTGCTGCTTCTTGTTCTGGATTTAATTTCAATTGCTGCTATAGGGAACTATTTTTATGAATGAGTTTGATTAACCCAAGAACTTTAAATTGTCATTCCCGAGATCTTCTATCGGGAATCTCAACTTCTTGAGATCCCCGATAACTAAACTCGGGGATGACATTTGCAGAATCTCAACTTCTTGAGACCCCCTACAGAAAACACATTCGACCCTGCTCAGTGCAGGTTTAGGGGGTGACATCAATTAACTCTTTACTCCAACTAATTAAGTATAAAGTTTTTTAATTTGGTCTTGGTATTTTTCTGTGATTACGTGACGTTTAAGCTTCATGAGGTTAGTCATTTCATCGCCTACTTCAAACGCTTTTGTAATTAAGAAAAACGGTGTTACTTGCTCAAAGGATTTGAATCCATTTTTTGCACTGTTGAGTTCTTTGATTTCTTTTTTGTAGAGATCTAAAACTTTAGGATTTGTGATTAACGCCTTTTCATCAGCATCCCCAAGCCCGTTGTCTTTTGCCCAAACTTTCAGTTTTTCAAAATCAGGAACAATGATAGCACCAAGGTTTTTTTGATCTTGCCCAACTACCATAATTTGGTTGATGTACTGAGACTCAGTGAGTTTGTTCTCGATTGGGACCGGCTCAACGTTTTCCCCACCTAAAAGAACCACAGTATCTTTAGCACGACCAGTGAGAGTGAGAGTGTCTTTGAAGTTGATCATTCCCAAATCTCCGGTATCCATCCAACCGTCTTTGAGGGCTTTGTTAGTAGCTTCTGGATTTTTGTAATATCCTTTCATTACTTGTGGTCCGCGAACATGAACAATACCTTTAACACCACGTTTTCCTTCTACAGTTCCATCCACTTTCACATGAGTCAAAACAGCCCCATTGAAATCACGGATTTGGAGTTCAGTCTTTGGAGCAACTTTCCCAACAGAACCCATAACGAGGTTTTTAAAGTTACGAGCAGAAATAACCGGAGCTGTTTCAGTCATACCATAACCTTCAATTACAGCAACTCCAATATCATTGAAGAACGCATCGACGTGTCTTTGGAGAGCACCCCCACCTGAACAAGTAGCTCTCAAGTGTCCACCTGTAGCTAAACGGATTTTGGAAAGTGCAATCTTATCGAATAATAGGTACGGAAGAAGAGTTAAAATCGCAACTATGATAGACTTAATACCTGTAAGGAGGGAAACGATCGGGTTTCTTCCTTCGTAATCCACTTCCTGACCTTTGATAAAACGAATGGATGCATGAAAGTGTTTAGAGAAGAAATAAGCAATATTGAAGATTGTCTTTCTGATAGCAGGAGTTTGCTTTGGATCATTCAATCTGTTGTAAACTCCGAGGTAGATACTTTCCCAGAGACGTGGAGCAGATCCCATGAAGGTTGGTTTTGCTTTCGCAAAGTCTTCACGTAAATCTCTTACGTTAGTGAAATAGGTAGAAGCACCACGACTAACCGCAGCATACATAAATACTCTCTCAAAAATATGCCAAACTGGTAAAATCGAAAGCACTCGGTCTTTAGAAGAAATTTCCAATAATGGAACCATATCATTGACTTGGTGCATCATATTGGAGTGCATTAACATTACACCTTTTGGTTGACCCGTTGTTCCAGAGGTGTAAATCAAAGTAAATAAATCATCTGGTTTAATATCAGCAACTCTTGCTTCTACTTTTTTACTTCCACCGGCTCTAAGTTTATTTCCCTTTTCGATTAAATCATAAAGTTTTAGAACACCAGAGGCACCTTTTGCTTTTGGATCCATCATTATGATTGTCTTAACAGCGGTCTTAGATTTTACTTTGTTAAATTTTTCTAGAACTTTGTCGTTTTCCACGAAGAGAACTTTTGCCTCAGAGTGATTTAAGATGTATTCTAGTTCTGACTCAGTAACATCGGTTCCACGAGGAACGTCAGCAGCACCTGTCATGAGAACACCCGCATCCACAACCGTCCATTCTAAACGGTGGTCAGCGATAAATCCTACTTTGTCCCTTGCTTGGACTCCTAAATCAATAAGAGCCTCTCCTAAACCAAGACCCATTTCATATAGGTCTTTATAATTAGTTGGCTGGTATTCTTTCTTCTCATTTTTAGAGAAAAAAGCTGGCAATGAGCCAAATTTTTCAGCCGATTCCTTGTATACTTCTGCGAGATTATTCGCCATCTGTAGCTACTCCTGATTACATTTTATTTATTAGAATCATTAAAAGATTAACCCACGAAAATAAATTTTACAAAAAAGTTCAAGTTAATTTTTAAAAAAAATTGCATTTTGAAATTCCATGACATTTGTTTTATTTAAGATGGATGTTAGAATCTTGTTTTCGCGATTCTAACATTATTAGACCTTGTCCACCTACCCTCTCTAGGAATAGATGGAATCTTTTTTTATTAATCAAATTTCTTATCAATAGTTCTTTCGATATACACAAGCTAGATTGGTTTCCGGTACAGAAAATTTTTTTAGACAGGATTAAAAATCCGAAAACCAATCTAATCTGAGTATACATTGTTTACGAAACAAAACTTCTCACGGAATCATTTAACCTTATGGCTTCTAAAATTGAATCTTATAGAACCAGAGATAAACTCCTACTTCGTTCTATCATTCATGAAATTAGAAATCCTGTAATGGCTTTGCGTTGGAGGTGGGAACTTTTTAAGAAAAAAAAGACAGGTATATGGTATTGAGTAATGGCGAACATCCAAAATGAAGGCGAACAAACGTTTGTTCGCCTTCATTTTGAATGTTCGCCTTCAAAATGATTCCTATCTTTTCTCGGTGTTCATAGCCTTGGCGGGTGGTAATCAGTTTTTTAAATATTTAGCCTAAGTATGGGTAAGGTTATGACAATATCAGGGATTGCTTTTAGTTACGGATACACCTATTATAGGTTCGAAGATAAGTTCACGCCTAGGTAGATTGATAGGTTAAAAAAATTTCTGTAGAAATTTGAACCTATCTTTCTACCTATTAGTACACCTATTGCTATTGTAGAACCTATGATAGGTGTGTCGCAAGTATATCGAGAACAAAAAGGAAGAGATACGGTATTAATACCCAGATTTCTAATCCTAGTATATTTTTAATGGACGAATCAGAATAAAACAATTAGCTAAGTTTGACCAAGAAGGGTTAATTTAGTATAGACTCTCGCAAAATCGGAAAAAAAACTTGCCTCATCCTTTGCATAAAGTTCGACTAGGCTTTTGGTTTCAGAGGTATCTAGAAGTACAACATCTGAGTTTAGAATTTCGAGGCTACTATGTCTTTGCCCGTTACAAAATTCGATTAGGTTTCGAAAATACGAATTCGAAAAAGTATACAAGTCTCTTGTCATCGGTTTGCCATTAGCCTTACCCAAGGTATGTGCACCAGATAATACAACTAAATCTTTTGCAGAAAGTCCCATCTTACTAAACTGGTCTAACAAATCACGAATGGTTACATCTGAGGTAAGAACATGCATACGATTACCCGCTTGCTCAGCATCCTTTCGCCCAAGGCTTAGACTGATTCTCGGTCCACCTGTTTTATAAATCGCAACTGCTCCCGCAAATGCAATTAAATCAGCGTAGCTAATCATAATTGCCCGCTCTTTTAGTTCAGTTCGAATGGTCTCTAATTTTTCAAAATAAGGTTTTAAGCTTAAATTTTCTTCGCGGTCTAATTCAAATCGCAAAGAGCCATTCATTCCACCTTCGCCAGTCTCAGCGTTAAAATTTCCTGCATCATGAAATACAAGCCGTAAAAATTTAGGTGCGTCTTCGGGCGACATCATCTTATTTAGAAATTCATTTACAACATCTGTTAGGGGTCTATGATCTTCTTTCATCGAAAGAATTTCATATAAGCGGTAAAGACCTGTTTTCCCCTTGAGTTTAGTTTCAAAGACTCTGCCTTTGTTCACACAAGTCTTAACAATTTCATACATCTCACTAGAAATCAAAAAAGGAGCCCCCGCTTTTTTGGTAGTAGATTCAATTCGACTCGCCATATTTACAGAATCTCCAATAGCGGTAAATTGGCGTTTGCCGGGATGTCCCAGTTCTCCCAAGATTGCATTTCCATAATGGATTCCAATTCCGATTTTAAATTCCAAATCAAAATGGGATTTTAAATATTGGTTCATCTCTCCCAAAGACTCAATCATGTGAAGAGCAGCTTTTGTTGCATTTAGACAAATCTCTTTTGGACTTTCTCCCTTTAACCCAAAGAGTGCCATGAGTCCGTCTCCAATGTATTTATCTATATAGCCGTTATTTTCGAGAATCGCAATTCCCATTCGATTAAAATACCGATTTAAAATATGAATTGCATCATAAGGTAAAGCTTTTTCCGAAAACGTGGTAAATCCGCGTATATCGCTAAATAAAATCGCAATCTTTGCTTCTCGTCCTGTGGTTTCGCCTTTTTCAGAGATGGCGATTTCAATATCTTCTTTGTCAATTACAAGACGACGAAGTTTTACATCTCCCCGCACACGAGTCTGACACGCCAAACGGATATTAGTCTCTAGCCCTTTCACGCCAGCTAACTTTGATTCGACTTGGTTTCTTGGTTCTACGTTTTCAGGATTGTCTAGAATGATTACTCTACAAGTAGAGCATCTTCCATTTCCCCCGCAAGCATGAACATGAGGAATTTCGTTTTTAAGTGCGATTTGTAAGACAGAAAGACTGAGATCTTCTTCCTTTACGATTTTATCTTCTAGAAAATGGATTTCAGTCATGGGTGGGAAGGACGTGGGTATTTTAGACAGTGGGTAGCTACCCACTGTCTAAAATACCCACTGTCCAAAATGGGGATTAAGGTCTTTCTAAAAGTATAGAACCTGCAACACCACCACCTGCACAGATACAGTTTACTGAGCGTTTTGCGCTTGGGTTGAGTTTGAAGTTCATGATTTGGTTGAGTAATACACGAAGTCCTGTAGCTCCGAGTGGATGACCGAGAGCGAGTGTTCCACCGTTTGGATTTACACGTCCGCCTTCTAGGTCGATTGCTTCTAGATCAAAGCCCCATGATTTTTTGATTTCTCTCATCGTTCCCATTGCAGTTGCAGCAAATGCTTCGTGGATTTCAAAATTATCAATATCTTTGAAATCAAGACCGGCAGATTTGATTGCTTTGTTCATAGACCAAGCCATTCCAACTCCCATGATAGAAGGATCTACTCCATACATTCCCCAACCTGTGATTACAGCTTGCACATCTAGACCAAGTCTTGCTGCTTCTTTTTCAGTGGTAACAAACATCGCAGCCGCTCCATCAGAACGTGGGCACGCATTAAAGAGAGTAACCGCAGCTTCGGTTTCACCTTCTACGTAAGGTTTACCAATCCACTCACCGTATTTTTCGTAGAATTCTTTGATGCTCATAAATTTGGAGTCAAAGATTGCACCTGCTTTGTCAAAACGAGCTGGGTTTTCGACCATTCCAGTTTTTGTCATAATGAATTCATCGTCTTCGAGAAGTGTCCCGTCAGTTAGTTTAACAGGCATTTGAAACGGACGATAGTTGCCAGCCTTAATAGAATCGAGTGCTTTTTTATAAGAACGATAGGCGTAATCGTCTAGTGTTTTTTTCTTTAGACCGTAACGTTGTGCGACAACCTCACCTGTCATAGCCATGTTAATTTTACGAATTGGATCATTTAATCCTTCGTCGATAGAATCAATTACTTTTACGCCTAACGCTTGTGCTTCGCCCCAGTTCTTCATAAGTTTATCAACTGTATCTAATTTAGTAACTGCCTTTGCACCTTCTACGATGAAAGGACCTTGGGACATAGACTCAAGTCCGAGCGCCAAATAGAATTTACCCTCTCCAATCATAATTCTTCTAGCAGCGTCTAATATTGCTTCACTACCGGATACGCAGTTGTTAGCCACTGTGATCGCACTTGCTTCTAAAGGAATTCCTGCACGAACAGAAATCACACGGGCAACGTTTGGAGTATACACACTTTGGCTGATTTCACCAGCAACAACTCCGTCTACTTCCGTTTTAGAAACTTTACTACGAGAAAAAATTTCTTCGGTTACTCTGTAGCCTAATTCTGCAGAAGGAATATCTGCAAGTGACTTGCCTGCCTGACCGATGGGAGTTCTAATCCCTGAGGCAAGAACGATTCTTTGGTTATCAAATGTTGTAAATTTCATGATATAGAATTATCCTATGTTTATTTGAAAGGGCTTTTTAGAAAATAATTCCATTTAAACAGAACAAACAAGAGAATTTTCTCTCCGTGCCTTTGTGTCTCTGTGGCTAATCTTCCTGCACAAGCCCGCAACTGAGAAAAGAATTTAATTTAAGGTGAATAAGTCGAGTGAAAAAAAAGTCTATTTTTCCCAGTCAGACATTTTTTTTAATAAATCGTGTGCGTCCTCTGCATTCACGCCATATTGGTGGTAGATATTTTTTCCAGTTCTATCAAATACAAAAAGTGCTGGCTGACCTTCTACAGCAAGTTCTCCTGCGAGTTTCAAATCAGAGTCTAAGAGACTATCGTATTTCATCCCAAACTCACTAGCAACTTTTTTGATTTCATCCACAGTTAGCTCGTGATCGGTGTTTACACCCAAAAATACAAAATTATCCGGATTTCCTTTTTCGTGCAGAAGTTCAATGACGGGCGCGGCTTTTCGACAAGGCTCACACCAACTTGCCCAAAAATCTAGGATTAATACTTTGCCTTTGTAGTCTCGAATTTTTCTTT
>JAGOHK010000206.1 GCA_017996175.1 Leptospiraceae bacterium | reverse complement strand
ATAAGGAGTTTCAAATTTTTTGAAAAATTTCTTTTCTTTTAAATCTTGTTTCACAGGTTCTTTCAATGGAAATTTTACTGAAAAGCAAGTGCCTTGGTTTACTTCACTGGTAAGTGTTATGGAACCATTAAGTAACTCGGTCATCTTTTTGACTATGCTTAGACCAAGACCAGTTCCACCAAAGTTACTGGATATAGTTTTATCGGATTGCTCAAACGCCTTAAATACACTTGACTGTCGTTCTTTGGGAATTCCTATTCCTTCGTCTCGAATATTAAATTCAATGAAGTTTTCCTTTTTAAGCACTTCTAGAAATACGCTTCTCTTCGGGGGTGTGAATTTAATTGCATTTCCGCAGAGATTCATGAGTATTTGATTTAGCTTTGTCCTGTCCATTAGGAAAAATTCAGGAAGTTTTGGATCGATTTGGTATTGGAGTGTGATCTTTTTGTTTTCTGCGAGCGAAGTATTGATACTGTAAATTCCTTGCATTAAAATTTTCAAATTAACGTTTTCTTCATTTAACTCCATTTTACCGGCTTCAATTTTAGATAAATCTAATATATTATTTATCAGTTCGGATAGATTTTTTCCACTCAGGTAAATGCTCTGAATTTGATGCTGAAAGATATGAGGTAATTTATTATAATCCTCTCCTTGTTGAATTAATTGAGTGAATCCTATGATTGCATTTAGAGGTGTTCGAATATCATGACTCATGGTTGCAAGGAAATGTGTCTTTGCTTTGTTAGCCGCATCGGCAATCATTTTTGCTTCCGCCAATTCTAAATTTGCCTGAACCAGTTGATAATTCATACCTAAAATTTTATCAATATTCATTTTATGAAATTTTTCTAATTCATTTGCCATAAAGTTAAATGCATATATCAGATCATCAATTTCATCTATTCCTTTAATTTTACCTTCTTCGATTCGTACGCTAAAGTTTTCGCTGGATAGATTTTGTAATGCCTCTGAAATTTTGGTGAATCTTTTTTTTTCGTATTGGGACACAACAAAAGATAGCAATAGAATGATTGGTATAATAAATAAAAATATTTTCCATGCATATTTTTCTATTTTATTTAATTCATAAAAAACAAATTTATTTTCATTTCCGATTACTAGTTTTAAATTTAGATAGGGAAGGGTGTGAAATAAGTTCATACTCCAAAATCCAGATTCATCTTGTAAGTAGAAATTGCCACTTGTAATATCCGCCTGTAATTTGTTTACTGTATCGTTATCTAAATTTAGTTTGTTATTATTCGGAAAAGGGCTACTAATATTTAAAACAACATAACCTTCTTTATTCATGATTAGCATGTAGTCTTCTCTAATAACAGATATATCCATCAATTCATTTTGCAGAGGTAAAAGAGATATTAAATATTCTTTGTTGTCCTGAGGCATAAATAAAAATGTAATTCCTGTTTCTTCTGAGAGATAATAGTTCGTATCCGCTACACGATTTAGTTTTTTTGTAATGACTGAAGTTTTTAAATTGATATGCTCAATAAAGGACTCATCGCAGTTCGATGTATTTACTAAGCAAAAACTAATTTTATCCTCATATTGTTTTAAGATTGGTTCTAAATTTCGAGTGATATTCTCTGAGTCTCGTAGGTATTTACTAAAAATTTCGTCTTCTATTACTTCTTTTGTAAAATTCTTGAATAAAGAAAGGGATACAATACTTGATCCCACAGAGAATACTATTATGATAATTGATAATTGAAGAAAAACAGGAAGTCTAATTTTCACTTGAGTCTATCTTTCTGAATCGAATTATTTTTTACTGGTTCAGGTATAAATATTCTTTCAGACTGAACTGTTGTCCTATTTCCTACATTGTCTACTGCTTGCATTTTTAATTCATGTTCACCTGGCTCTAAAATCAGGATTGGCTCTAGATAAGTTTGCATCTCTGAATTGTTCAAAGAGTAGAAAATATTTTTCAATCCAGAAAAGTAGTCACGAGCTTGAATATGGTTAATACTGATTTTCCTCGCATTTCCATCTACACGAGTAATTGAATCAATAGTTAATTCGGGTGGCATTAAATCATGTTTAAAGAATCTACTATAAGTCTTAACATTGCCCAATCGGTCTTTGCTTACAACAAATAATTCAATGGTGCTATCTGCAAATTCGGATGAAATAGAAATCACTCCTTTATTATCTGGTTCGACTTCTTTCGCAGAATAAATCGTTCTTAAAAAAACTTGTGTAGATTGAATGCCACTATACAAATCGCTAACTTTCATTTCTATCCTTGAATCTCTTCCAGTAAAAGTAATTTTATCTTTATCAAGGTAAGAGTTTTGAAAAGAAATATCTATCTTAGGTCCTTCTGTATCCAATATATATTCCATTGTTTTGATTCTCTCTCGATTTCCAATAAGATCTTCTGAATAGTATTGAACTAAATTTACTCCCTGTTTGGTTAAAGTGATCCCGCCTTGGTATGTTAGCCATTTGCCGTCATTTATTTTGTAAAAGACGCGCACATGTTTGCCTTTATCCTCTGTAGTGTCTAATACGATTAAATGATTTTCTCCTAAATAATTAGAAGGAAGTGGAACTACTGGCTCGGGTGCTTTTTTTTCTACGATTCTTTGTTCTATTTCAAAAACTTCAGAGTATTCGCCTCTAACTCCATGTTGATCGATTCCTGCAATTCTTCCGTATTTATATTTTGGGTTTGGCTCTAATCGAATGAGGGATTCTTTTGTCTTTTTTTGGTATAGAATATCTAAAAATTTAACAGAATCGGAAATTTGGAGGTGGTATTCTGCTGCCAAATCATTTTTTTCCCATTCAATATGAATAAATTTATTCATAGAATCTTGTGCCAAGATTTCTCCATAAATACATGAAATCAATGCAACCGAGAGGATTAATCTAATTAGTCTGTATTTCATTTTGTGTTCCTTTTTAGTTAGTATCTTTTATAATAGGTCTTATTTTAACTTTTTCCAGTAGTTTGAATGGTTTCATTGGAGGTTGTCCTTTAATTACCACTGTGCCATATCCGGCTGGTACTTTTACCGTTTGGTTTTGTGCACTCACTTCAATCATCCCAGCGTAACATCCGTACCTTGAAATATTGTCATCCGAAGAAATTTGGTATTCTGTTCCGCGTACATTTCCAGTGGAAGAGCTAGTTCTGAATTTAAATTTAGTAGTTTCATTTTCTGACTTATCTGTTTTAATAAAAACTTCCCCTAATTTTAGTTCAATTCCTTTTACTTCTTCAAATTTTATTTTCATGATAGACTGCTCTCTAAGTAGGATTATCGTTCTTGGTGTTTCAAAGAAGTCAATTTCAGCGGAAGAGCTTTCCGATGTGCGAACAATATCATTGATTACAAGATCTTTATCTACATTTATATCATTCCATTCTTCATAACCTTTTTTTTTAAGTTTTAGGGAGCCTACTTTGGAAATCACCTTAGCGATTGGAGCTTCAATTTTGGATTCCTGTTTTTTACTTTTGGAAAGGAAATCAGGAATTTTTAATGCCAAACCGGGTTTAATTAGATTCGGACTTTCAATCTGGTTATATTTTAAAAGCTCCCTCCATTTACGAGGATCACTTAGATGCTCTTTCGAAATCTTGGACAGTGTATCACCGCTTATAACCTGATATTGAAAAAAATCCTCTGCAATTATATTTTGCAAAAATAGAAAGAAAAGAAATAAATATTTCATAACGTAGAATTCCTGAATGCGAGTTTAGCATTCCATTTTTTCGTGATTCTAAGTATTGCCAATGTATATTCTATTTTCTCTGTTTTTTAAAAAAATTCTTGGGCATTCTAATTTATACCCAAGTAAATTCACAGGGCTTTGTTTTAAGAATGCTAGCAAAAAAAAGGGGAATTCATATCATTGAAATTTAAAAACTGGAGAAAGTAAAAAAATATGGCAAAAATGAAAGGAAAATTTATAACTCTAGCTTGCAGTCTCTTAGAGACCAAGCCGAATGCAAAGAAAGAGGCTCTAGATGTTGTTAAGAAGCTAACAGGTAAAGAATTCAATGTGAGGGTTGGTATGAAACTAGTGTGTTTCAAGCAGTATTTAAAGCTATTGAGGATAATTCCTCTCCTTTACTTGCTAGAGCAGCAATTAAATTAATTGGTCAGCGGGTATACCCTACTATTGAGAAGACAGCTGGTTTACCTAAAAATTTAAAGACTCCTTTAGACTTCATTAAATTTGAAGCAGAGGGATTTTTGTTAAATCACCAAGGGGCTGAAGTAAAACCTAGAAAAATTTTAGTGGAGGAAGATAAAAACGTAGTCATTGAAGCAAATTCTCCCGGTTACTCACCAGTTTTAATTGAAGGGGTGTTCTTGGGAATATTGGAAATGTCTGGAATCAAGACTGGTAGGGTAGACTACAAAGAAGAAAATGGGAACTCCATTTATATGATTAAATGGTAATATGAATTTGTCTATTTAACATGATAATTCTGTGAATCTTGTTCTACCATGTTAAATAGATATTAAAAAAACTTAGATTAAGTTATTTTCAATGGCAATTTTTGTTATTTCTGCATTGGAACTAACGTTCATTTTGGTTTTGATATTTTTCTTGTGAAAGTCAATTGTGAATTCTTGCACATTAAGTTCTCTTGCTATCTCTTTGTTTTTAAATCCTCTCGCAACAAAAGACATTACTTTTTTCTCTTGCGGAGTCAATACGTCGATTAGCTTATTTGGACTGAGGGATTGGACATACTCACTGTTTATAATATCTTGAATGACGTAGGAGAAAAATCTCTTTCCAGCTTCGACAGCATTAAGTGCATCATTGATAACTTGAGCTGGCTCACTCTTCGATACAATCGCATCAATGTCTTCTTTGATAATCTTTTTTATAGAAAAATGATCATCCATAGAAGTTAGAACAAGTATCTTCATTTTCTTATTCAGTTTTTTATATATAGGTATTGCCGAGAAGAAATTAAAAGAAGGCATATACACATCCAAACAAAGCAAGTCACAAGGAGTTTCCTTTAGCAGGCTGAAAAGTTCTTCTCCATTGCCCGCTTCCCCAACGATCTTGTTGTTAGGGATTTTCTGGAATATAACCGCCATTGCTTTGCGAATTAATTCTTGATCATCTGCGATTATCACTCTCATA
>JAGOHK010000205.1 GCA_017996175.1 Leptospiraceae bacterium | reverse complement strand
TTTCCAAATTCATCTTTTTTATGAATATTGTCTATCATAATCAAATTTCCAGAAGCTAGACTGTCAACGGCTTTAGAAAGAATTTCCAGCGGACGAGTAAAATACCTAGCTAGAAAAAAGGCAGCAATTGTGGTTATACAAAAAGTAAATAGGGAAAGTAAAAAAGCAACACTGGTCATTTGAATTCTGAAATCATCAATTTCTTTTGTATCTACATCTAAAATAACAAGTCCAATTCCTTTTCCTTCGTTATTAAATATGGTGGAATAAACTCCCATATAATCGCCATAAGCGTTAGTTGTCTTATCTAAGCTTACTTCCTCCTGAATACCATTTTTTATCATATTTCTTAATTTCGAAATTAAATTTGGATTTTCGATGTACAACGCACCCGGATCGGAGGCTGGGAGTCCTTTGCGCGAATAACTAAATTTGAGTGGATAATTATTGTTATTTATATTTATTGATGATACGATGAATCTATTTTGATTATCTAAAACTTTTTCCAAGTGAACTGCTTTTAAGGGATCGAGCGAAATAAATTTTAAAATTATTTTATCATTGACTTTCAGATAATGATGATTACCCTCTTTTGTAAATTCATGTTTTGTATTGCCGATACTTGTATTAACTTCAAACTTTTTCGTGTGCAGATAATAATTGTAATTCGCAGTTAATTCCCCTGAGTCACCGAGATAAAAATTGTAAGCAAAAATTTCTGTTTCTATCCAAATAGTATCTTTTTCTGATTTGGTTGCATCGATTGCATAATAAAAATTTTCTGTTTTAGGATTATAGTTTAATGTATAGATATAGTGGGCACTTTTCTCATTTTGATAAATTTTCTCTAAGAAACTAAGATACTTTAAAAAAAATGGATTTTGAAAGTCTTTTACGGAAACAATTTGTTCGTGTTCTTCCCCTTTAATTGTTGTAGAAATAAGTTTTGCGATGGAACACTTATGATTTTTAAAATTATCTAAAAACATTTTATAGGAGAATTCGTACATAAAAACGCCTAACAATAAAGATATTCCTATATCTAAACCAATGAAACCTAGGATTAGTTTTTTTCGTAATGTCAGGGTCATAAATTACTTTACCAGATTAAAACTCTTGGTATTAGAAATCAAATGTATAAAGTGAAATTCTATATGCGTCAAGAGAATTTATACAACCTTTGAGATTTCAAAGCTCTACAATATCCGTAAACCAATTCGATTTATTTCCGGCATTATCTTGGACTCGGATTTGTATTAAGAGAGGTGTTTTAATCATTTTTAGACTTTTAGGAATTTCCAGTTTAATAAAATTTCGATCACGATCAAATTGGTATGGATAGTTCGAACCTTCCAGTAAAACATCCATCTTACCACTAATTCCAGAGCCTCTATCGGCAACATAATAGAATCTTTCTAAAATATTTTTATCTTGGATTTCTGGTAGATTATAATGCCTATAGATTAAATAAGGATACGCTATAGTAGGCGGAGATTTGTCGCGCATAACAGCTATTATTCCAAGTCTTACAAAATTAAATGTGATTGACTGTGCATTTTTTTTTCCAGCAATCGGAACCCATCTATTTAGAACTGCATCGAATAAATAAAGAGCTTCATCTTTTTCGGTAAGGTTTCCTACAAATGTCCCATCGGCTGCTCCTTTCCAAGAAAAATTATAAGAAGTAATTTGGTAAGCATTTCCTGATTGGGTGAGATTGGGTAAAATACTTTCCTCGGGCAATTTATCTAGTTTGGTGATTGTTATATTCCCGTCCCCGATCACAGTTGTTTTTGAAAAGTTTAGAACTAATTTTTCATCTTCGGAAGTAAATTTTGTAGCTGGTTTTGGTTTTACATAACTTTCATTTTTAACATTTACAAAGTTGAATTTCAAACTAGACTCATTTCCTGAGGCATCGAATAAGGAAATCTCAACCGACATCTTTTTGCCTTCCTCTAAACTATTTAAGTCAATTGAGTAGGAATTTTTATCTTCATACAAATTGTAGACATAAAAAGCAGGGGATAATGACGATTTGTTCATATCGTAGACATTGTCTTTGTCGGATGCCTCTTTGAATGTCATTCGTTTGAAATTTCTTTCGAATGCGACTAACTCATTGATTTTTAATCGAATGGCATAGATATTGTTTTGATTTTTAGAGCTAATTCGATCAAATCCAGCTACTTTGAATTTTACTTTTCCACTGAGTTTAATTTCTTCCGAAGAAGGGAATGAATAAGAGGATTTACTAATACTGATTGTGGTAAATTTTTTACTAAAACCATTATCTGAATCAATAAATACTGATTGGATTACAGGTGGATTTGTATCTTCTTGTTTATAATTAATAAAACTAAGAGGATTAAAATATTCTCTCCCATCAAATAATTCTAAATGCAAATGGGAAACTCCAGAGCCTGTTTCTCCAGACCGAGCAATTTTGTCTTTTGATTTTACTTTGAAGTATTCTGGTTTTAATTTTACTTGAAATCCTTCTGGTTTACCTAAAAGCAAAAGAGCCGTTTTTAATTCCTCGAGCCCAGCGATTTCGCCTTTTAAATCATTCAAATGCGCGTACTTTGCATAGAGTTTTAAAGACGGAGAAAACAAATTAATACTTAACCCATAACCATTATTTGCATAACTCATAGATGCGATATTTCCATCGTAAACGGATAATATGGAGAAACCGTTAATTCCGTAAGTCTTGTAATCGCAACCCATGTGGAGATGAGAATTTCTAAATTCCGCAAATGTTCCAGAAATAGGGAGGCGAACCTGCATAGGCCAATGGACGGAATCAGTTTTTTCCGGTTCAATGGAATGAATTTGTAAAGTTAAAATAAAGCAAAGATAGAAAACTATCTGTTTCATAAGGAAATAAAGATTTACAAGAGACTTGCTGTCAATTTTATTTCCTTTATGCGATTTTTCGTGAACGGGCTTTTTATATTTTTCTATTTCTCCTTTTTTTCTTGTGCGTATTTATTGAAAGAGCCCGGTCGTCCTCCTAAAGTAAATGGAGTTCCTGTTGGAGAAGGATATAGGAAGTTGTACATACAAAACTTTCAAAATGACTCTTATGGAAATGCAGTTCATACAATGTTGACAGAATATGTAAAAGCAGAAGTAGATCGTCGCGGGAGATTCATTCAGACTCGAAATAAGGCTGAGGCTGGGTTTAGATTGTATGGGAGTGTAGTCCATTACCAAAGGATTGGAAATATTTTAGATACAATGGGGCAGCAGATGAGTTCTGAAATTTCCCTTGTTGTAAAAATAGAAATCCAAGAAGTAATATCTGGCGAAAGAATTCCATTAGAAAGAGAAGAAATTTTAGCTAGAGCCTATTTTTCCGATCAAGTTGGATATAGAGAATCAGAAGAACAAGCACAGTCTAGAATGTTACGTAACTTAGCTTACCGCATTGCAGAGGAAGGGGAAAATGCATGGTATTATTTTGTAAGAGAAAAATATTATAAAAATATTAACTTGGAAAAAAAGTAGACAGAAAACTAATTTAGTTTTCAAGTAAGGGCGATTATGAAAAAAATTAAACTATCCCGTGGTAAATCAGCAATCATAGACGATGACGATTTTGAAAGAGTTAGTCAATTCAAATGGTACATAAATGAAAACGCGGAAAAAACCAAACTCTATGCCATGCGTTCCAGATTAAAAAGTGAAGAAGATACTGTAACTGGAACAAAAGTTTATATGCATAGATTCATTTTACGAATCGTTGAAAAATCTGCTGTCATCCAACATAAAAATGGAAACACACTCGATAACAGAAAAGAAAATTTAGTGATTAAAAAAAGAGCGGTCAACAAAAAAGCAAAATAGTTTTTTATTCGTTTGCTAATGCGAACGAGTTATTTTGCTAATTCTAAAATTCGAATTGCTCCTCTTAATACAAAAAAGAATACAATTGTCCCAACTATTAAATCTGGAATATTTGAGTTTAGAAACAAAACCATTGTTCCAGCAAAAATTACTCCTATATTAGCAATTATATCATTGGATGTAAATATTTGGCTAGATTGAATATGCACTTCCTTAGTTTTAGATTTGTTAAGCAAAACTAGAGAGGCAGTATTTGCGAGAAGGGCGAGAAAAGAAATTGAAATCATGAACGTCGGATTTGGAATTTCTTCAACTCCGAAAAATCTTCTTAGAACTTCAATGAATCCAATGATAGAAAAGGATAATTGAGTGTATCCGCTAATACGAGCAACTCGTTTTTTTATCAGGAGTGTTCCTGTTATTGCATAAAGACTTAGTCCGTAAACTAACGCATCCGCAAACATATCCAAAGAGTCTGCTAATAGACCAACAGAGCTTGCTACTATTCCGAAAACAATTTCGATTAAAAAAAATGCAAAGTTTATTATAAGCACAGTCCAAAGTAATCTTTTATCTTTACGTTCATTTTCCCTAGAAATTTCACCTTCATAATTCGCAGATTCAGAGAGTTTGGAATTTAAGTTTAAAGAGTCTATCGCTGATTGGATAGTATCTAGATTATCCTCATGGATCACCGTCAGACTGCGATTGATTAAATCAAAATTCATTTGTCGAACGGACGGAATGTCGGATAATTTCATTCGAATCAACTGTTCTTCAGAGGGGCAGTCCATTTTTTGAATATGAAAGGTTGTCTTTTTCAAGTAAAATTACCTCATCTCTATTTTATTTTTCGATAACACTACTGAATGAGTAATTGGATAAGTTCAGGAAATTGTGTTGCTTTTGTAGATAGAACATAATTTTCATGAATCGACCAGAGAAATATCCAGGGATAATCTTCTTTTAAGAGTTGGACAATTTTGACTGGGTCAGTAGCCGCTTCGGGGTTAATGCGTATTTGGCGGATGTATTCTTCGATCTGTGGGTTTGAGTAAAATGACCTGTTGCCTCCATTTCCAAAACTATCTTTTGCGAATAATGGATCTATAAAATTGTAAATTGAATCATAATCAATGTACCAAGTTAGTAAAGTAAAATCTCCTTTTTTTTCTCCATTTTCTTTGTATAATTTTGTTTTTTCCATGGGAAGAATTGAAATTTTTAAACCTAGGTTTTTTAGGTATTGTGCGATTACTTGTCCCTTTGCTTTATTTTCGTCATCTGCTCGCATTCGTAATTCTAAAGTCTGATTTAAAATTTGCGGATAACATTTAGATTCCGCTAAATGCTTTTTCGCTAAATTCATATCATAGGTATCAT
>JAGOHK010000092.1 GCA_017996175.1 Leptospiraceae bacterium | reverse complement strand
ATTACGATGCGCGGGGAGAGAAACTAGGAATCTCTATTCAAGGTCTAAATGAAAAGATTGCCGAAAAACTAGAAGAATTTACAGACGGGGACTTGGACGAAAAATTAAAACTAGAAAAAGAATTAGCAAGAGACTACCATATAATAACCGCTAGCAAACGATTAGAAGCAATTGCCATAGATTTTGTAGAGCATTACAGCAAAGCATGGGAATCAGGAAAAGCAATGTTTGTTTGT
The DNA here is from genome assembly GCA_017996175.1 of Leptospiraceae bacterium. GTDB lineage: Bacteria > Spirochaetota > Leptospiria > Leptospirales > Leptospiraceae > UBA2033. Next base: position 19,553 of record JAGOHK010000092.1, on the reverse strand, counting down.
ATAGATAAACTAACCTGTGTTAGAATGTTTAATTTAATCAAACACCACTGGGAAGAACAAAAAAAGTCTGTTCGCAATTCAATGGAGAAAAGTGCAGATGACCAAGAGGCAATCTATATTAGCCGCAAACTTGCTTGGATGGAAGAAACTAGGATGGCAGTTGTCATCAGTGAAGAGCAAAACGAAGAAGATAAATTTCAGAAATGGGATTTAAGTATATTAGAGCATCGTAAACTAATGAAAGATGGTTTCCAATTGGAAAGTGGAAGACGAATGGATTTAGAAACGGCTTTTAAAGACCCCGACCATCCCTTTCGAATTGTATTTGTCTGTGCTATGTGGCTAACTGGTTTTGACGTTCCTTCTTTATCTACGCTTTATCTCGATAAGCCGCTAAAGGCACATACACTGATGCAAGCCATCGCTCGAGCAAATCGAGTCTATGCAGAAAAAACAAACGGATTGATAGTTGACTATGTAGGTATCTTAAAAAATCTCCGCGATGCACTATTAGATTTTACAGGCAAGAAAGGAGATACTGGAGATAAGCCGCCGGCTCCACCCGAAGAAGAGCTTTTAGGGCGACTAGCTGAGGCTTATCTAATGATAGATACTTTTTTTACAGAAAAAGGATTTAGTTTACAAACTCTACTTGGTGCGATAGGGTTCGATAAAATTTTACTTTTAAAAGATGCAAAGGAAGCGGTTAATGAAAGCTCTGAATCCAGAAGACGTTTTGAAATCATGGCTCGCGTGTTTTTCAAGCTCTTCAAAGCGTGCATCAACAATAAAGGAATTAACGAATATAAAAAAGGATATGATGCAATCAATGTTATCTACAAGAGTTTGCAAGAAGATAGAGAAAACGCAGACATAGATGACATTATAAAAGAGCTCCAAGATATAGTAAATCAATCGGTTGGACTTTTAAAGGCAAGGTCATCTGAATCAAGATTATTCGATATAAGTAAGATTGATTTTAACGAACTACAAGAAAGTTTTAAAAAAAGTAAAACCCAAAAGACTACAGTTCAAAATCTAAAGGATGCAGTAGAAAGAAAACTCCAAACAATGATGAGTCAAAATCCTTCGAGAGTAGACTTTCAAAAAAAATACCAAGAAGTCATTGATGAATTAAACAACGAAAAAAACAGACAAACAATAGAAGATACATTTAAACAACTCATTGAATTCATAGAAGAATTAAGCGAAGAACAAATGAGAGCAAGTAAAGAAGGATTAAAAGAAGAAAGCCTAGCAGTCTATGACATCCTTCGCAAACCAAGCTTAGCCACAGAGGAAAAAAGCAAAGTTAAAGAGTTAGCAAAATCTTTATTTCAAAATATAGAGTCTCTTATTCAAGGAATGCATGATTGGTCAGAGAAACAATCCACAAGAGATACAATAAAAGCAAAAATCCGCGACTTCCTCTGGGACGACAAAACAGGATTACCCGCAAGTTATTCAGACGAAGAGATTGAGCAAAAGACGGAAGAAATTTTTTTATTGCTAGTGAGGTAAGAAAACAGTTTCTCACAGAGAGCACAGAGTTCACGGAGGACATAATGAAAGTATAATCACAAAGATAAAAGAAACTCTGCGTCTCAGTGCCTCCGTGGCAAAAATTACACAAACTGTTTCAAAAACCTCAAATTCCCCGAATGAATATAACGTATATCATTTATCGCATAACGCATCATAACAAGTCTGTCAAGACCTAAGCCAAAAGCAAAACCTTTCCATACTTTAGGATCAAGACCAGCGAACTGAATTACATTCGGATGCACAAGACCACAAGGAAGAAGCTCGACCCAACCAGAATGTTTACAAACAGAACATCCTGTTCCACCACAAACCATGCAGGAAATATCTAATTCAAAACCAGGTTCGACAAATGGGAAGTAACCCGGACGAAGGCGAACCTTTACTTCTCGTTTGAAGATTTCGGTCAAAAGAACATTCATCGTATAAATGAGATTAGCCGTAGAAACATCTTTGTCGATGACCATACCTTCGATTTGGTAAAATGTATTTTCGTGCGAAGCGTCTACTTCCTCGTAACGAAATACACGACCTGGTGCGATAATTCTAAATGGCGGTTTTAAGTTACGCAAAGCACGAACTTGGATCGCAGAAGTATGGGTGCGAAGTAAATTCCCATCCTTTGTGTAAAAAGTATCTTGCATATCGCGGGCAGGATGATCGGCGGTAAAATTCAATGCTTCAAAGTTATTGTAATCTGTTTCAACTTCCGGTCCATCCATGATTTGAAAACCCATCGAAGTAAAAATATCTTCTACTTCATACTGAATGCGGCTAAGCGGGTGTAGACTTCCTACTTCCTTGTCTTGTAACGGGCGAAGAACGTCGAAGTTTTCATTTTTTAGTTCATTTTCATAGAAGTCTAGTTTGAGTTTTTGTTTAAGTTTGGTTACAAGTTCTTCGATTTCTTTGGAAACTTCATTTGCTCTTGCGCCTATCGTCTTCTTGTCTTCAGGACTGAGTGCACCAAGACCTTTCATGACTCCGGTGAGTTTTCCTTTTTTTCCTACAAATAAGTTTTTATTTGTATCAAGATCTGCTTCTGATTTAGAAGAGGGTAATACCTCTTTTGCTTCGTTTAATATTGCGTTTAGTTCGTTTAGTAAATTCATATGTTTCCTTTTTTACCACCGATGAACACCGAGGACACCGATATGAAGAAAGGAATATAAAAAAACCATCGGTGTTAATCTGTGTTCATCGGTGGTAATCTTTTATTTTTTTTTCACCATTTCTATTAATTCAGGATAGATCCCACCGAAGGCGCCGTTTGACATGGCGAGCACTACGATTTTATCCTTCGAAAATGCTTTTAGTTCCGACGAAAGTTTGAGTAGCAAATCATTAGTATCCTTTGCATAGACTGCTTTTTTGATTTTGGATTTAGTCGGCATTTCTTTCACTAATTTCTTTACATCGAGTCGGTTCTTTTTATCTACTTTTGATACGTTAAATACTTCTGTCACAATTGCTACGTCTGATTTTTTAAAACATTCTGCAAATTCCTTTTGAAATACATTCCTGTGAGATGTTGCACTTCTTGGTTCAAATAGGCTAATGATCTTGTAGTTCGGATAAGCTTCCTTAACCGCTTTAACAGTTTCCTCAATCGCAACAGGATGATGGGCAAAGTCTTCCATCACAACAGCACTCGCCGATTTGAATAAAATGTCCTGTCTTCTCTTAACTCCTGGAAAACTTTCTATTCCTTTGAATATTTTTTCTTCTGAAAGTCCTGCCGCAAGACATACATTAGCCGCAACTTCTGTATTTCTAAAATTATGTAGACCGATTAAAGGGCTCTCTAGTTCCTTTCCTGATTTTACCGAAAAAGCCTTTTGCAGTTTAGATCCGGACACTGAGCGTAGTCGAAGTGTCGAACTTTTACTACCAACTTCATACGAAACTACAGGAGCATGTTTGAAATCTTTACAGATCTCGACTAAATTCTTAGAGCCTGCCCAGTAAAATACTTTTCCTTTTGAGGGGACAAGATTGAGTAGCCGCTTGAACATAGTTTTAATCGCATCTAAGTTTGGAAAAATATCCGCATGATCGAAGTCAAGCGAAGTCATTACTAGAAAATGGGGTCTGTAATGCAAAAACTTCGATGATTTATCAAAAAATGCTGAATCGTATTCGTCGCCTTCAATCACAAAGTATTCCCCATCTCCTAGTTCAAATCCTGGACTTCCATCTTTTCGAATTCCACCTGCAAAGAGCCCTGGTTTGAGTCCTGCTTCTTTTAGAATATGATGAGTTAAAAATGTAGTCGTAGTTTTTCCGTGTGTTCCTGCTATCACGATTACTTTTTTCTTTTTCAAGAAAAAATTTCCAATCGCTTGCGGCATACTCATATAATCCAGTCCTTGGTTTAAAACTTCCTCGACTTCTGGGTTTCCACGAGAAATTGCATTTCCAATAATCACAAGATCGGGATGACCGAGATTAGCCGCATTAAATCCTTCGAAAGTTTTGAGTCCCCATTCTTTTAGTTTATCCGACATAGGCGGATAGAGTTTATGATCAGATCCACTCACAGTATGCCCTGCTTGTTTTAACATAAAAGCTAGATTTCCCATGGCGATTCCGCCAATTCCAATCATATAGATATTCATATTATTTCCTGACCCAATTTAAAATACTAAGAGCTATAGCGGATAACGTCATACATAAAATTAAAATATAAGAAATAAAAACTAAAAACTGTTTAAGAGTAAATCCAAACAAAGTACGAAGAGCCATCTGTGCTAAATACAGACTATAACCAACGGCGGCTAAGATCAAAAAGAAATTAATCGGTTTTGGAAAAATCCAAAACATACAAGACGCACTAAACGGAAGAAAGGAAATAAGAAATATATCTCGTTCTTGAATTGCGTCAAGGGAAGCGTTCCCTGCTTTGAGTTTCAATAAAAGTACATCAAAATGATATACCAGGAACAATACAACCGGATAAATAACCGTAGCCGTTGTGAGTCCATCGGTCAACTTGGCGGGGACATCCCAGTTCCAATATTTATTTTCCACATACATAAAAAAAAGATTATGCATTAATTTAAAAACAGGTGCAAAGATAAACAAACATAGATGAATTCGAATCAATTGAAAGCGAGTAAAATTATAATCTTTCTGGTAGGTTTCGAAAGCATCTTGCGGGGACACAAAAATATCAGAAAGTAATTTTATTTCTTGTTTATCATTAGGAATAGCAGGCATATTCATTTGATTTCTTTCCAAGATCTTATTCTAAGCCAATTTTTCAATCTTGTTAATCTTGTCTCTATAAGTTTTTTTGCAAATTTCAATATCCTATTTCGGAAACGCCCAGAAAAACAAAAGAATTGATAACTTGACAATATGAAAGAGGGTAATTTCTTTAGTTTGTTAAGTGGGTAATCCAATGAAATTCCTAATTTTACTTTTTATTTGCATTTTTTTTCAAATTAACTGCATTACAAAACAACAAAAAATCCAAGTGGATGAAACTTTTTCCAAAGATTGTATGGAAACCATTCAAGACAAAGGAAAATGTGATGAATTAATTAAAAAAAGAGAAGAACGCGAAAAAGAAAAAGAAGCTAACCAAATTAAGCTAACTGAGGAACAATTACAAGGACTTGAAATACGCGACTCTTTCAAAGATAGGATGATGGGAAAATCCAAACTTGCCGTCATTAAATCAATTGGAGAGCCAGAAGAAAGGAGTATGGATGGAAATGGGCAAGATTTTTTTATTTATAGAAAACCTCTTACACGGTATAGCGCAGAGCACGATCCGGATAAGGAAATTATAGTAGTTTTTAAACGAGAACAAGTGAGCCGAGTATTACATACCCCACCAGATTCCACACCAAAGAGCATTTTACCTTTCTTAGGCGATAAACCCAAAAAAACACAAAAGTAGATATGTATAATTTATAGGCATATTTCTTAATTTATACAAAATCATTTCAATTCAATAACTGGAATTGCTAGTAACTTCACTAGGTGTTTTAATTTTAAAGCAGTTTGGGTAGATGGAAATTTATTTCCATTGCCTAAAAAAATCTCATTCTAGCAATTTTGAACTTCTGGTACGCATCTTGCAAAAGTAGAGGCAGGAGATACACTATGAAGATAAAAAAAATTATTTTAAGCTTAATTATCTTTTCCGCTTTCGGGCTTTCCGCTCAGACCCTAGCTCCAAAAGGTGCTGACCCGAAACCTGCAGAGGCTAAATGGTATGACAAGGTAAACTTTTCAGGATATGTAGATGTTTATTACAACTGGACATCGAATAACAGACAGGGAGCAACCCAAGATACAGCAGGGACTTTTCACACTTACAACAAACAGTTTGCGGTTAACGCGGTGAAACTTTCTATGGAGAAACTTCCTGAAAAGGAAAGTCCCTACGGATTTAGATTAGATATGCAAAATGGTCAAAATATCATGTACCAAGAAAGACCATATCAAACAACTAATTCCATTTACAATATGCAGTTATTACAACAAGCTTATGTGTCTTTTTATTTTCCAGTGGCAAAAGGTTTAGTTGTAGATGCTGGTAAAATGGCAACTCATATAGGTAATGAACTTTTAGATTCAAAGGATAATGTGAATTACACCATTGGGTATATATTCTTCAATACAATCCCTTTTATCCATACAGGGGCAAGAGCAACTCTTACTCTCAGTGATAGATTGAGTGGAGGTTTATACTTATATAACTCTGCACAAGGTACTGGTTTTACGGCTAATGGACAACAGTTCGGCTATAGCGGAGTAACCCCAGTTAATCAAAACCAATTATTCAGCACTTCTAATCACGTTTACTCTGACGGTCCAAATCCATTCAGAGCTTATGGTTCTCAAGTTAAATATGACGTAGTACCTGATAAATTTAAAATTGTTTGGAACACAATGTTTGGAAACGATGTTAGCCAATCCAGACAAGCAGATGCGCAATTTTATGCATCACAAAATGCAAGTGGAGCAAGCGGAATACCAGGGTTTTCCTCTACATACATGAATCAACCAAGTAGAAATAGAACAGATCATTGGTTTATTCACCACATGTCTTTTATCTTTAATCCGACAGACAAGTTAATGATATTACTCGATTGGACACATGGGGAAAGAAGCGGTTATACAATCACTTCCGCAGCAGGTTATACGAACGATGGATTTTTCATTGACTCTAACGGTGACGGCATTGTATCAACTGACGGTTCTGATATTAAATACAGACCAGACGGACAAAACGTAAAAAGAATTTACGATACCTATGGTATTTGGACTAAGTATACATTCACCGATATGTTTGCCCTTGGTTTCCGTTATGAGCATATAGACGATAGCCGCTATGGTGGATCATTAACAGTAAACCCTCCTGGAGCTTTTGTGAATCCTAGACATAGAGCAGACCTACAAGCAGCGTCAGGCGATATAACTACTGATCAATTTAAAGGTTTAGGAAGACCTGCCTCTGGATTAGGTCAAGCAAGAACGCTTACACTTACTCCGACCTTTAACTGGACAGAGAATATGTTGATTAAAATTGATTTAAGAAGAGACTGGGCGAAAGGCGAACAATTTGTTGATACGTCTGGTAGAGCAGTTCACGCACAAAACGGAATCATTGTTGGTGTAGTTGCTAAATTCTAAGGAAAAAGGAGAAAAACATGAAACTATTTCAAAAAACAAAATTATTAAGTTTAGCCCTCTTAGCACTTCTGGCTTTTAGCAAATGTGAAAGTAGTAAAGCAGGAGATCAATCCGATCAAATGAATTACATTTTACTAAATCTACTCAGCCAAGACCCTGCAAATGCAGAAGCTAGGCTTTATTGCCAGGAAGCGGTTTATTATATGAACCAGTGTATCGGTGCAAGCTCTGGGTTCAATCCAAACGTAATGTGTAGCGATAGCAATATCAACAAGGGAACTGCTGCTGATCCGACAGCAACACCGCCTGTTGAGGCAGTTACTGGATCCGCGAATTACCAAGCATTAGTTACTTGCGTGAAAACACAAATTGCTGCGACTAATTGTAATTTTCCGCAAAACCGCGTAGGATTTCCAACGCAAGCAAAGGCAAATTTCTTTTCAAGCTGTGATGCTCCTTCGGGAATTATCATTACTGCTTTCTAAGAATACCTCACCCCGGCTTCCAGCCCGCCCCTCTCCATTGCGAATGCTGCTATCGCAATGGAGAGGGGCTTACATCTGTAAGACTCTTCAGGTTCTAAAACATTGGGGTTAGGTCTAATAACCCTTTTAAAAACTTTTTGTATTCTTCTTTATCACGAGTCATCCCAAGAAACTGACCCAAAACTTTTTCCTCCGCATCCATTCCCACATAAAGTGGAAGTGCAATCGTTCCAAATTTATCTTCCTCGTATTTCTGGTTGTCCTCATGAATTTTTTCTTCTCCATCGGTATAGAGGCGAACAAGGATAAACCGTGAAAGTAATTCTTTTACATCTGTTTCAGGAAAAATATTTTGTTCCATCCATCTACAATTCGTGCAAGTGTAACCTGTAAAATCTATAAAAATTCTTTTTCCAGTTTTTAGCGATTCTTTTTTTGCAATTTCTAAATTGTCCAGCCATACTAACTCTTCTTGTGATTTGATATTACTCATTTGATTACTCGGAGGAGGCAAATAAGCATCTAACTCCCCAAGGGATCGACCATTCGTTGCCGTTAGAAAATTAAGTGCTATTGACAAAAATACTATCCCAAAAAAGATTCTAAGTGCTGACTTTGCTTCTTCTTTCTTTTCGTGGGTAAAATAAAAAACTCCAAATAAATAAAAAGACGCTCCAATGAATAGAGATGCCCAAATCACTAAAAAAAATTCCCTCGATAAAACTCCCCAACCAAAAACTAGGTCTGCATTACTAATGAACTTAAGTGCTGCGGCTAATTCTAAAAAGCCCAAAATGATCTTAAAAGAAACCATCCAATTTCCAGACCGTGGAAGTTTTTTTATGGTAGATGGAAATAATGCGAGTAAAAAAAACGGAATAGAAAATGCAAAACTATACCCTAACATTCCTATAATCGGATAAAACCAATCTCCCTTAGAAGCAGAAACAAGCACAGTCCCAATAAAAGGCATTGTGCAAGTAAAAGTTGTAAGCGTGAATGTAAAAGCCATTGCCCATATACTAAGCAAATTGTTATTTGAATGAAAATTAGAAAGACGAGTCAAAACGTTACTCGAAACAATGATTTCAAACATTCCAAAAAGATTGAATGCAAATAAAATAAATATTCCGGCAATGATTAGGTTGATATATGGATTTGCGGCTAATCGGTTAACTCCACTTGCTCCAAACAAGAGTGCTATCAAAAACCCAACTACAGTAAAAGACAAAATAATGCCGAAAGAATATAAAAATGCATCCAAAATCGGCTTTGCTTTTTCTAATTCCTGCCTTTTGGTAAAGTAAGATACGGTAATTGGAATTAACGGGAACACGCAGGGGGTTAGAAGAGACAATAGTCCAAAACTAAAGGACAATGAAAGGTAAGGTAAGATTGATAGATTTTCCATAATACAACTCTTTGACTATCCTAAAAACACTCAATTTCTTTAATTCAGAATTTTCTGTAATGACACTACGATTTCCGTTTACTGGTCATCGAAGAAATTTTAACTTTTTTATGAAAAAAACTAGTATCTAAGGATAAGTCTTTAGTAGAGTATTTTTCAGTTAGCTGATTGAAGAAAGGAAACCCAAATGAACGAAAGTATCCTAATTGTTGATGATTCAAATATAGCCAGAATACTTTTATCAGATATACTTACGGAAGCCAAATACAATGTAACGTTAGCTGAAAGTGGATTCAAAACACTTTTACATCTAAAAAATTCAACCCCCGATCTAATTCTCATGGATATACACTTAGACGATATGAGTGGACTCGAAGTATGTCGGCTAATCAAAGAAGACCCAAAGACACAAAACATTCCTATTATTCTAATAAGTGGTACTGCAAATGCAAATGAGTGGGCAAGCGGATTACAGCTAGGAGCCGCTGATTGTGTTTTAAAACCATTTAATTCAATGGAGCTACTTGCTCGTATTCACGCGCAACTTTCATTAAGCGAAACAAATAAAATTCTAAAACAAACTGAGACACGCCTCCAATTATTAAGTCATACAATTGATATTACGCCGGAAGGAATTTACTGGGCGGATATGGAAGGAGAAATTTTATTTGCCAATGCATCAGCTCATAAAATTTTAGGGTATGAATTAGGCGAATTAGAAAAAATGCAGGTATTCGATATTAGCCTAACAGCCACCAAGGAACGCTGGATTACATTTTGTAAAAGACTTAGAGAACAAAAAAATATCACCGTCGAAACAATCCATAGAAAAAAAGATGGTTCTCATCTTCCTGTAGAAATTTCTTCTACTTATATCCACTTAGGTGAAATCGAATATATAAACGGATTTGTAAGGGATATTAGTGTAAGAAAACAAATAGAGGAATCTTTACATTCAAGTCAACGCCAACTGCATACATTTATTTCAAATGCTCCGACTGCGATTGCTATGTTAGATAAAAACTTACGCTATCTTGCTTATAGTGAACGTTGGTTGGAAGACTATGAACTTTCCCCAACATTGGATTTGATCGGACAGCATCATTATGATATTTTTCCATCCATCCGCACTAACGAATTTTGGAAAAATATTCATCAGAGATGCCTTGCCGGTGAATCAATAAAAAAGGAGGAAGATCAATTTATTGGAAATGATGGAAAATCAGTTTGGCTAAGATGGGATATTCATCCATGGTACCTATCGGATGGAAGTGTTGGAGGTATAATAATGTTAACCGAATCTATTACAGCTCGAAAAATGGCTGAAATGGAGTTAGCAGAGAGAAATCGTTTTATTGAATCTCTAATGGATTTAAGTCCGGGCATTATTTATATATATGATATTATAGAAAGAAAAAATATTTATACCAATGAAGGAATTCAAAAAATTCTAGGTTATTCAGCTAATGAAGTCCAAGAAATGAGAAATCAAGTTCTTTCCTTATTAATGCATCCCGATGATTTTCGAAATTACCTAGAACAGATTCTTCCTAAATACTTCACAACAAAAGACAATGAGCAAATCATTCATCAATACAGAATGAAACACAAAACCGGTATTTGGCGCTGGTTAGAAAGTACGGAAGGAATTTACAAACGCCTTCCAGATAATACCCCGGAACAAATATTTGGAACTGTGCATGATATTACAGAAAGAAAATTAGGAGAAGACGCACTAAAAAGTCTAGCAACAAATTTTGCAAAACTTTCAGGGAAGGATTTTTTTCGAGAAGTAAGTAAACATATAGCAACTGTTGCCAACGTAGATTGCACATTCATTGGTGAATTTGATTCAAAAAAAGAAAAAGTAGAAATTCTCGGTGGCTTTTTTTTAGGAGAATGGATGGAAATGAGTTACGAATTGGTAGAAACTCCCTGTGAAAAAGTTTCAGAAAAATCGTTTTGTTTTCATCCTAAGTCGGTTCAGTCTATGTATCCCAAAGATATAGACCTAGTTAAAATGAATGCAGAAAGTTATATGGGCTCCCCTATTCTAAATAAACAAAATGAACCTATCGGGCTAATGGTGGCTATCCACTCAAAAGAAATGACAAACCCTGCAATAATTACAACCTTATTCAGTATATTTTTAGACCGGGTAGCTGCGGAAATACTTCGTATGAATGCAGATGAGGCGCTAAAACTAGAAAAAGAAAAAGCAGAAAGTTACTTAAACCTAGTTGAGGTAATTTTAATCGCATTTGATGATAACGCAAAAATTACACTCTTAAATCGAAAGGGTCACCAAGTACTCGGTTATGAAGAAGGCGAATTAATTGGCAGGGATTGGTTTACGATCTGTTTGCCGCCAGAAGAATATGAAACCATATTCGGTGTTTATAAAAAAATCATGGCTGGTGAAATTGAACCTTTCGAATATTACGAAAATAGTATTCTAACAAGGTCAGGAGAAAAACGGTGGATTGCCTGGCATAATTCTGTAATAAGAGACTCCAACGGGCTAATCGTTGGTACCCTCAGCTCAGGCGAAGATATTACAGAGCGCAAATTAGCAGAAAAAACTTTAAAAGAAAGTGAAGAGAGATTACGTTTGTTCTTTGAGCGCCAATTAGTGGGTATGGCAATCACTTCTCCCGAAAAAGGTTGGTTAAAAGTAAATGCTCGGATTTGTGATATGCTTGGATATTCTCAAGAAGAACTCCAAAAGCTTACTTGGGCAGAACTAACTTATCCTGAAGACTTAGAAGCGGATAATACCCAATTTGATCTTCTTCTAGATGGGGCAATCAACGATTATACGCTGGAAAAACGATTTATACGAAAAGACGGCAAACTAGTGTATACCAACCTTGCTGTTGCTTGCGTGCGGAATTCTGATGATAAAGTAAACTATGTTCTTGCCCTTGTAGAAGACATTACAGAGCGTAAACAAGCAGAACAAGAATTGATTGTTGCAAAAGAAAAAGTGGAGGAAAATGAAAGAACGTTAAGAGCAATTTATGAAAGCTCTCAGGATGCAATCATAATTACTCAGAATGGTAGGATTGTTATGGTAAACCAAGCTTTTTTAGATTTGCTTGGATTCGAAAATAAAACTGAGTTAATCGGAAAATCTTTCTTAGACAATATTTCACCCAAAGAGCATGATAGAATTAAACAACTTCATCAAGCACGAAACATGGGTTTAGAAGCTCCAAATTTTTATGAAACTTTAGGAATACGAAAAAATGGTGAAGAGTTTCCGTTTGATGTTAAGGTCGGAAATTTTGAAGTGAATAACCAAAAGTTTACAATTGCAGTTGTGCGTGATATTACAAATCGCAAAAAGGCAGAACTCGAACTTGAACGCCATCGTAATAAACTAGAAGAGCTTGTACAAGAAAGAACAATTGACCTTGTCGATACCATTCAAAGGCTAAAAGAAACACAATCCCAACTCGTACAATCCGAAAAACTAGCATCTCTAGGTATTCTAACTGCCGGAATTGCGCATGAAATCAATAACCCAATTAATTATATTAATTCAAGTATTATATCTTTAGAAATACTAGCGAAGGAGCTAATAGAAGTTATCCAAGCTTATGAAACTATATCTCTCGAAAATATTCAAGATAAATTAAAAGAAATAGAAAAATTAAAAGAAAGTATTAACCTATCTGAAACGATTGAAGGAGTAACAATATTATCCGACAATATTAAAATTGGAGCTAAGAAGACTGCTGATATAATACGCAGCCTTCGTCTATTCTCTAGAACAGATAGCGACAAACCAACATTATCCGACATAAATGAAAGTATTGATTCCACACTCATACTGCTTCACAATCAATATGTAGATAGAATTGAGATCATCAAAGAGTATAGTAAATTACCTTCCATAAATTGTTTTCCAGGAAAGTTAAATCAGGTATTTATGAATCTACTCGCAAACGCAATTCAGGCAATTGAAGGATCTGGAAAAATTTATATCAAGACCATGTATATGCCCCTCGGATTTCCTGATTTTAAAAAAGAGTGCATTTCCATTTCCATTCAAGATTCAGGTTCAGGGATTCCAGAAGAAATTCGTAATAAAATATTTGAGCCTTTTTTTACTACGAAAGATATTGGAAAAGGAACTGGACTAGGACTTGCCATTAGTTATGGAATCATTGAGCAGCATAACGGAAAAATGGAATTTACCTCTATGTCTGGTATTGGTACTGAGTTTAAGATTTATTTACCAATAGTAAAATGAAAAATTTTAGATTAATTAGCTCCTTTATTTTTTTAGCACTTTTATCTGCTTTATTTTATCCGACCATCCACAAATCAACTTGGATTGGAAATACTGATATTCATGCCTTACTTGAGTTCTCATCTTCTTTAGTCGCTATAACAGCCGGCATAATGGTATTACTTCATTTTTTAACAACGGGTCGCTATTTCTTTTTATTTACATCTATTGCGTTTATACAAGTAAGCGGTGAAGAAGTGATTCATGGGCTTTTTTCTTTCAATAGAATTTGGTCTGAAATTCCCCCCGATCAAATCTGGAGAATTTCTACAACTTGGCTCACTGGCCGATTTATATTCTTAGTATGCTTTATACTTGCCTACTTAACAGAAAAAAAAATAATTCCTCGTAAAAAAAGAATTCTTACAGCCACTCTTTTTAATATCGGTGTTTTTATTTGCTCCGCTTCATTGGCAAGTTTACTATTTCACGCAACGCATCTTTCCAGCATAGTACGTCTGGGCTCTCTCACAAAACAAATCATAGAACTTTCGATTGCTAGCATGTTTTTTATTATTTTTATTTTGGATTATCGAATGTATTCGAGGCAGGAATCACGTAGTCCGCTATTATTATCCATTACCCTCTGCGCATTTGGGCAAGTTCTTTTACATATTTTTGTTTTTGACTCTGCGAAACCTTATGATTCCCATTTTGATACAGCACATGTAATCAAATTATTGAGTTATTTTGTTCCAATATTCGGGGTTTGGGGGGAAACGGTAAAAATCCACAAAGTCGCCGAGAGAAGAATGAAACAAATTGAAAGAGAAATGACTAGGCGAGTAAAAACTGAAATTGAGTTAGCAAAACACAAAAATCAATTGGAAGATTTAGTTCGCGAAAGAACTTTAATACTTGAACAAACAATTGAGAAATTAAAAGAAACCCAGTCCCAGCTAGTTCAATCAGAAAAACTAGCCTCGCTCGGAATCCTCACTGCTGGAATCGCGCACGAAATAAATAACCCAGTCAATTATATTAATTCAAGTATTGTCTCTCTAGAAATGTTAGCAACAGAATTAATCGATATTCTAAAAATCTACGAAACTATTACACAAGAAAATATTCATCAGAAATTAGAAGAGATAAAAGCCCTAAAAGAAAGTGTGAATCTTTCAGAAACAATTGAAGGAGTAACAGTATTATCCGACAATATAAAGATCGGTGCCAAAAAGACTGCCGATATTGTAAAAAGCCTTCAACTCTTTTCTCGAACAGATAGCGACAAACCAATATTATCCGATGTAAATGAAAGCGTAGATTCCACACTTATATTGTTACACAATCAGTACGCAGGTAAAATCGATATCATCAAAGAATATGGCAAACTTCCTCCTGTCACTTGCTTCCCAGGAAAATTGAATCAAGTATTTATGAATCTACTCGCAAACGCAATTCAAGCGATTGAGGGAAATGGGAAAATTCATATAAAGACAATGCATAGGCCACAAGGATCTCCAAACTTTAAAAAAGGATGCGTTTCCATTTCGATTCGAGATTCAGGCTCCGGAATCCCATTCGAAATTCGAAATAAAATATTTGAACCTTTTTTTACCACAAAGGATATTGGAAAAGGAACAGGACTTGGTTTAGCAATCAGTTATGGGATCATTGAACAGCATAGAGGTAAAATAGAATTTACCAGTGATGTAAACAAAGGCACTGAGTTTAAACTATATTTGCCGGTATGAAATTTTAAATCCAATGAATAAACAATTACAAGAAATCCAACATCGACTTATTAATGCATTATTACTAAGCTCAGCGATATTTAGTTTCCCTGCACTTTTAGCATCTATATTAAGGTTTCAGGAAATCGGATGGCGCTGGATTTTTCTACTTCAATTTGTATTAGTATCTTCCCTTTGTTTTCTTTATTTAAAGCGTTCAAAGTTTTCGATACAATTTAAAACTCATTTTCTATCCATTTTATTTCTGGCAATAGCTTTGTCTGGAACTATTAATTTTGGAATATCAAGTGGTTACTATTTATGTATAATATCTACGTTAGTCAGTACATTGATTTTGGGAAAACGAATGGGTTTTATTTATCTCTTTATATCTATATCTACCCTTGGAATCATTGCCTTCTTACATTATGGAAAAATCATTAAACAGTCTGTGGATTATAATGTTTATAATAATCAACAGACTACGTGGATAATATTTTTAGCTGCTCTTCTATTTGCTATGACAACTATCGTTATAGGGATCGGATACTATTATGAGTTATTCACCCAGAATATAAAAGTTTTAATCCAAAAAACAGAAGAGCAAGAAATTGCCCAAGAAGAATTAAAGAGAAGTGAAGAAAATTACAAACGATTAATAGATGAAGTCCCTGTCGGAATTTTTCAAACATCCCTTTCCGGAAAATCGTTAGCAGCAAATTTGCCATTAGTCCAAATGTTGGGTTACGATAGTCCTGAAGAATTTGTAGGGTCCATTAATGATTCGGCTCATCAGGTTTGGTTTAACCCTGATGAACGGGCTGAATATGTGAAATTAAATGAAGAGCAAGAAGCTGTTCTTGGTTTTAAGTGTCAATTCAAACGAAAAGACAACTCGGTTATTTGGATTTCGTTAAACAGCCATAGGGTAAAGGATGCGAATGGGAAAACTCTTTATTTTTCAGGATATGTGGAAGACATAACTGAACGTATGCAAGTCGAACAATTATCTAGAGAAATAGAAGAACGGTATCGCATTCTAGTGGATAATACTGCTTTTCCTGTTATCGTTTCCAATGTTCAAGGAGATGTATTGTTTATAAATCAACACGCTGAAAGCTTCTTTGGTATTGATTTGAAAAGCATTCAAAGCAAAAGAGCGCCTGACTTTTGGGTTAATCCTGAAATAAGGGTGCTTTTTATTAGTGAATTAATACAAAAAGGCAAAATACAAAATAAGGAGGCAGAGATTTATTCTAAAAATAAAAAAGTTAGAACAGTATTAATATCATCTAATTTTATTGATTATCAAGGACAAAAAGCATTATTTACAATTTATAATGATATTACCGAGCGCAAAAAGTCTGAACTCGAACTAGAACATCATCGGAATAAATTAGAAGTAATTGTCCAAGAAAGAACTTTAGATTTAATGAATACAATTGAAAGATTAAAAGAAACGCAATCCCAACTAATACAATCAGAGAAATTAGCCTCGCTTGGTATTCTAACTGCAGGAATAGCACATGAAATTAATAATCCAATTAACTATATCAACTCAAGTATCGTTTCTCTTGAGTCTCTCGCTAAAGAGTTAATAGATATTATACACGCCTACGAAAAGATAACGCCAGAAAATATTCAGGAAAAAATAATTGAGATAGAAAAATTCAAACAAAGTATTGACTTCTCAGAAACAATAGAAGGAGTAACAGTATTATCCGACAGTATTAAAGTCGGGGCAAAGAAAACAGCGGATATTGTAAAAAGTCTTAGAATTTTTTCTAGAATAGATAGCGATGACCTTACGTTAACCGACATACATGAAAATTTGGATTCAACCTTAATATTGCTGCATAATCAATATGTAAATCGTATTGAAATTGTAAAGGAATACGGCAAATTGCCTTTATTGCATTGTTATTCGGGAAAATTAAACCAGGTATTTATGAATCTTCTAGCGAATGCAATTCAAGCGATTGAAAATACGGGAACCATTACAATAAAAACACAACACTTTCAGTTCGGGTCAGAAAATTTTAAAAAGGAATGTATTTTTATTTCCATTTCCGACACTGGATATGGAATTCCATTCGAAATACGAAATAAAATTTTTGAACCTTTTTTTACCACAAAAGATATTGGAAAAGGAACTGGGCTTGGACTTGCGATTAGTTACGGTATCATTGAACAACATAAAGGTAAAATAGAATTTACCAGTGAAGTAAACAGAGGCACTGAGTTTAAGATTTATCTGCCGATACAATAGAATTAGATTACAACGAATACTGCCTGTTAAAATATGCTGGAAAATCTAAGAAAAAAAACAATTGTATATAATCAAAATTATAATTTACTTTTTATTTTATTCTTACTAGTAACTTTTTCAATCGCTTCTGAAGAAATTAAATTAAATAACGGAAAAACTTTGCAGAATGTGAAAATAGAGAAAGAAACCGAGGATTACATTATTATAACCACGGAAGATGATCTGGCTATAAAAATTGAAAATTCTAAGATTGAAAAAATAGAAAGATCCGATCCGACACAAAAAGAAAAAAAGCCGAAACCACCGGAGATAATTTTTTCCCAATTAGTGGCAAATGATATTATCGTTTTCGGACAATAATGCTGGCGATGGAAAAGTGACTAATCCTTCAAAAGTTCATGGACCATTTAACGATTTAGTTTCCAGTTTCGTTAATAATCTAGATGCTAATGTTATCTTAAAACAATCCATTCTAGATACTTACCAACAACAGCATATCAGCAAACATTTATTTACTGTTAATTTAGGTTATACTTTATTATTTTAAAACTATTTTGATTGCAAGTGTAGGGTTCGAACCTTCTATTAGCTCTATTATAGTTGAAGAGCATAAAGGTACATTGGAATTTAAAAATGAATTAGGCAACGGTATTGAATTTCTAATCTAACTACTAAATTAAGACCAAGACTTTATATTTTATCTGCAAAGGAAAAATTTATTCATAATTTATGGAACAACAATTAAATCAAACTCGTAACAAACTTCTCAATGCACTAATGTTTGGATCAACTGTATTTGTATGCATTGCTGTCTTCGGGTCTATAATGCGAATCTTTCAAATAGGTTGGAATTGGATTTTTTTATATCACTTTCTGGTTAATTTATCTTTTTTAATAGTTTATACGAATCGTAAAAAATTATCACCCACTTTTAAAGCTCATTTTCTTTCTATTTCCTTTTTAGGTTTAAGTCTTACTGGAGCTTTTAATTTTGGTCTTTCAGGTGCTTATTATTTTTGTATTATATCCTCACTCGTGAGTACGCTAATTTTTGGAATTCGAATGGGATTTATTTATACCTTTATTGCTTTTTCGGGTTTAGCATTAGCGGGAGTTCTACACTATACAAAAATCATTCAGCCCGGTATTGATTTTAATGCTTATAATACTTCTCTCACTCGCTGGATAAATACTCTTACAGCTATACTCTTTGCTATGGGAACTATCGTTATAGGAATTGGCTATTATTATGAGTTATTCACTCAAAATATAAAATTTTTAATCCAAAAAACAGAAGAGCTTAAAAAAAGTGAAGAGCGTTATCGCAGTCTGTATGAAAGCATGATTGATGCGTATGCGATGATAGACTTGAATGGAAAAATAATTCAGTATAACCAAGCATATACGAAAATGTTAGGCTATGAAGATGAAGAACTATTAAATTTAACAATCAAAGATTTAACCCCAGAGCGATGGCACAAATTTCAAGATGAAATTTTTTCAAACCACGTTTTACCAAATGGATACTCCCCTATATATGAAAAGGAGTATCGCAAAAAAAATGGTAAAATCTTTCCAATAGAATTAAGAAGTTATTTAATAAAAGACAAATCTGGTTCTCCAATTGGAATGTGGGCTATCATTCGAGATATTACTGAGCGTAAAAAATCGGAACTCGAATTAGAGCTTCATCGAAACAAGTTAGAAGAATTAGTAAAAGAACGAACTCTGGACTTAGAAGAAAGTATTACGCGTTTACAGGAAACACAATCGCAATTGATTCAATCAGAAAAATTAGCGTCTCTCGGAGTTTTAACTGCTGGAATCGCTCACGAAATAAATAACCCAATCAATTATATAAATTCCAGCATTATTTCTCTAGAGATACTTGCAAAAGAATTAATAGACGTTATAAAAATTTATGAAACTATAACCCCAGAAAATAGGAATGAAAAATTAGAAGAGATAAAAGCAAACATCAATCTTTCTGATACAATAGAAGGAGTAACAGTATTATCCGACAGTATTAAAGTCGGTGCCAAAAAAACTGCGGATATTGTAAAAAGCCTTCGCATTTTTTCTAGAATAGATAGCGATAATCAATCATTAGCCGATATCAATGAAAGTATTGATTCAACTCTAGTGTTACTGCACAGCCAGTACAATGATAGAATTGAAATTATAAAAAAATTTGAGCGGCTTCCTCTCATTAAATGTTTTTCAGGGA
>JAGOHK010000091.1 GCA_017996175.1 Leptospiraceae bacterium | reverse complement strand
TGGAATTTTCTGTATCTAAATTTCCGGTTGGCTCATCTGCAAAAATAATTTCAGGACGGTTCACAATCGAGCGCGCAATGGCTACTCGCTGTTGTTCTCCACCCGAAAGTTCGTAAGGTTTATGAGTGAGTCTATCCGAAAGTCCAACCAGAGAAAGAGACTCTTTTGCTAACTCGTGTGATTCTTTTTTTCCTTTTCCGGCAAGGTAGAGCGGCAAAGATACATTCTCCACACTGGAAAGATATGGCATTAAATTAAAAAATTGAAATATGATACCGATTTTGTTTCGCCTGTATTCCGTAATTTTTTCTTCTGAATAAGCAGAAACTTCTTCCTCTCCTAAAAATACACTACCCGCCTCCGGCTTGTCAATTCCTGAAAGAATATGCATAAGAGTAGACTTTCCAGATCCAGAAGGTCCCATGAGAGTAACTAACTTCCCAAGCGGCAACTCAGCGTTAATCCCTTTTAGGACTTCAATTTTATTTTTTCCGAAACTGTAAGACTTCTTTAGATTTTGAATTTTGATGGTTTTGATGGTTGTATCCTTAATGTTGTCAACTTAAAACAATTCAAACGGTAGGATAGGCATCCCTGCCTGTCTATGAGTCAGGCAAGGATGACCGACTACCATTCATTGTATCACATTCAATTCTTAAGTTGAGAGGATTGGTTGTATCCCTTGCGAATCATTCTAAAGGATACAAACCAAAAATAAGAAAAAATGTCATTTAGAAAAATGCCAATTTTTTCTATTGCTGCACACAAAGTAATTTTCGCGCGGTAGCACAACTGGCTGCCCCTAAACTATCGGTAAATAGACCAGTAGTATTATTGGGAGTAAACCCCCCGCCAGTACTCTGCGCTGCGCCTGTTGTCCAATTTGCACAATTATTTAAAGCAGTTGTCCAGACACTGCTAAGACCGGTCCAGTATTCTGAACTTGACGGACTCACTGAATTCGTAAAAATCCCTGGCATCAGTCCATTACCATTCGTGGTGGCAATCGGTGTTACCCCATCGTTCTGATAATAGGTTGTATTCGGTAGGAATACCCAATCAAGATGCTCGGTAGGACCTCCACTGCAATTACCAGTAAGACAAGCAACTCTTACCAGCGCAGTTACAATCATCGCTTTGTAAGTTCCACTACCGAGCGGTTTACCGGCATCAGAATTACAAAGAGTATCCGCACTTGCCGGAGAGTTAAATTGAACCCCTGGACTGTAAAGGGAACTTGTAACAAAAATTTTCTTATTTGGGTTTACGATAATTGCAATATTGATTGTAACATTCACACTACCTCCCGAATTAGAAGCAGTGATTGTATAATTGCTTCCCGCCTGAGGGGTAGTCGGTGTTCCTATAATTTTACAAGTTGTAGGCTCAAGGGTTAATCCTGCTGGTAAGGCACCTGTACAACTTGTAATATTTCCTGTTATCGTTGGGGCTACATTGGAAACTGTTTGGTATTCGGTAAAACTAAATGGATTTCCCGCATAACTAAAACCACTAGGAGGAGCGTCATTCACTGTAATATCAAACGAATAAGTTGTAGTCCCCGCCGCATTCGAAGCAAATACTGTGTAGGAAGTAATTGTACTAAGAGCAGACGGTATACCGGAGATTTCTCCTGTTGTAGTATTAAAATTTAACCCAGAAGGAAGAAGCGGACTGATGGAATAAGAACTCACTGTTCCTGTTACCGTTGGAGTAATCGTTGTTATCCCCGATCCTACAGTAAAAATGTAAGGACCTCCGTAGTTTAGTGCAGAGGGAATGCTTACTACTTCAATCTGAATCCCTGTAGTTGCAGTTGAGGAGGAACTAGTCGCAGTCACCGTAAAACCGGTAAATGATAAAATAGTTGTGGGGGCTCCCGAAATAACGCAACTAGAATCAAGGAATAAACCAGAAGGCAAACTTGGAGTAACCGAACAAGAAGAAATGGTTCCATTTGCCACAGGCGAGATAGCTGAAATCGTAACATCCACAGCAAAAGAAAAACTAGTCTGTGGGTAAGATAAACTGAAAGAATTGCTAGTAGAATTTTTAGAGTTAAATAAAGAAAATAGCAACGGGTAGTTTGCTCTATCTATAGTAGGTTTACAAGCATTGAAGATAAAAATAAATATAAGTAAATAAGAGAGTTTGTAAATTCGTTTCATAAAGTTTCCTTTTGGCTTTCAGTGGCTTTTGTAACTCTACTCATATAGACAAATAAAAAAAAGTCAATTCTCTTTAATTTTCGCAAAAAGAAGAGTACTTTCAAATTAAATCTTGACAGAGGCTTATTTTAGAACAATCTTTAGCTAATATTTTCGTTGTGGAATAGAATATTCCTTGACAATGTAACATTGATTTATTATCTTACTGCCTATTTTGATTAAGAAGAGACTAATATCTAACCCAAAGAATTGCAATGAAAAACGAAAAAAAAAACTCAAACCGTATTAAATTCACTCCCGATGAAACATTGGATGCAATTCCTATCCTTGATTCTCAAACGAGTATAACAGAAATTATGAACGCAGTTCCTGAGCCAAATTCCAAACCATCTGAAATTGCAAAACCCGATCCCAAAAAAGAAACTCAGGAAGTTAAAGAGAAACACCCCAAAAAAACAGAGTCCCTAAAGCAAAAAGCAGAAGAATTAAAACTAGAAACTCCCCAGAAAAAAGAGGTGTCACCGTCTCAACAGAAAGTAGAACCCGACAAATCAAACCCAGAGGTTAATTCAGAAAAACTAAACCCGAAAGCAAAGTATTCGCTACAGTTCAAAATGATGTTAGTTATTTCGCTAGTAATTGCGACTACTGTATCTGTCATGATTGCACTTGCTACCTACTTTTTTAAAGATGACAATAAAAAAAGAATTGAATCCAACAACTTGGAACTAGTTCGAATTGTAAAATCAAAAGTTTTGACCGACTTAATCGCAGAGACCGAAAAAGCAAAAATTCTTGCCCTCATTCTAAAACAAGACTTCAAAGTTAAACAACAAAAAAGTCTTTTCATTGACCAATATTTTAAAAAGGATAATAGCTTTTTTTACTTGGGGGTTTATAAAAGAAGCCAAGGTTCAATGAGCGTAGTAGATAATATTTTTAATAAAGAATACATTCAAAAAATTTCCCTCTCCGAAGAAGACATATTAGCCCCAATAAATAAAAACCTATCTTATTTCGAAAAATCATTTGATGGAATCCCTTCTATAATAAATGCAAGCCCCGGTTTCCAAGAAGCAGCAATTGCAATTAGTATTCCCTTAGAAGAAGGAGAAAAATCAGAATTCGTATTAGTATTTCTACTCCGATTAGAGAAAATTCTAGATGCATTCAAAAAATCAGGCGAGAATACAACTTATATGGTAAATGGGGAAGGAATCGTACTTGCCCATACCGATATGAATTTGGTATTAGCCGCTAAAAATTTAATGCCAAGCCCAATTGTTCGCTCCATGCTCACAAGCCCTGCAAACAACGGGCTTTCCACATTCGAAGATACGGATGGGAAAAAATACATGGGCTCTTTCGGTAAATTAGGATTTGCCGATGCAGGAATTGTCTCTGTAGTAGAGGAAGATTTTGTATTTAAACCAATCTATATTTTACAGCAACGAAATATTTATATCATGGTTATTGCAATTTGTATTTCTATGATAATCATTTTTCTATTTGCAAAAACCATTTCAACTCCGGTATTAAATCTATTAGATGAAACTATAAAAATTTCGAGAGGTATATTCCAATTAGACATTAAAAGAACAACTAACGACGAAGTAGGAGTTTTAACTGATTACTTTCAAAATATGGCGAAGGGTTTAGAGGAACGAGAAAAAGTAAAAAGTATGCTCGGTAGTATGATTGATCCAATCGTAGTTTCAGAGGGAATGAAAGACTTAGCTGCATTAAAACGAGGTGACGAAAAATTAATAACAGCTTTTTTCTCTGATGTCGCCGGCTTTTCATCTATCAGTGAGCAGCTTAATTCTGTTCAATTAGCATCTCTTTTAAATGAATACTTATCTGCTATGACTCTCATTTTAAAAGCCTATGATGGAGTCTTGGATAAATACATCGGAGATGCGATAGTCGGCATATTTGGCGCACCAATTGATATAGGGCAACATTACTTAAAAGCATCCCGTGCTTCTCTAGAAATGATTCATAAACTAAACGAACTGAGAGATTATTGGACAAAAAATAATCTTTATACCAAAGAAGCACAAGAAATGGATATTCGTATCGGTCTTAATACTGGTCTTGCCAAAGTAGGATTTATGGGCACAGACGCGATGGGATCTTATACCATGATGGGGGATACTGTTAATTTGGCGGCAAGACTCGAAGCAGCAGGAAAAGACTACGGGGTAAATATTCTTATTTCCGAATCTGTTAAATCACAAGTGGAATCAGAATTATTCACAAGGAATTTAGATCTAGTTCGTGTAAAAGGAAAAAACGAACCGGTTAAACTCTACGAATTAATTTCCGCCAATTCAGATGTATCCGCATATACAAAAGAAGCAAAGGAAATGTATGAAGAAGGATTTAAACTCTATTTAAAAATGGAGTGGGATAAAGCAATCGTAACCTTCCAGAATTCAGAAAAAGCAAAAGGAAAAAAAGATAAGGCAGTAGAACTTCTAATAGATAGATGTTCTTATTATAAAAATTCTAGTCCAGGTGAAAACTGGGATGGTGTATTTACTCGCAAACATAAATAGAAATGAAGAAAAAAGATCGTTCTTACTGGATAATATTGATTTTGCTCTTTATTATTTTCATAGCCTCTATTTTACTCTACCGGAACATGAATGAAGGTGCTAGCGGAAATAATAATACAGTCATAGGTGTCCTAACTTTTAAAAACAGGACTATTGAACGAAAATATGACTCAGATGTTATTTGGGAAAAGGCAGAATCAGGTATCGAAATTAGAAATAAAGACACAATTCGTTCGGAAGATTTTTCTGATGCGCTATTAACATTAAGCGATAAAACCAAAATCAATATAAACGAAAATAGTATGATTTATTTAGATATGAGTGAAGGGGATATTAATCTAAATTTTGCTTATGGGTCTATGTCATTAGCACAGAGATCGGACGGGGGTAATTCCGATTTAACCATAAAAATTAAATCAGGTCAAAATACAGTAGAAGTAAAAAACTCTGCCGTTGTCCTTGAAAAAAAAGGCAAGGAAGAATTATCCTTTCTTGTAAAAGAAGGAACTGCAAAAATTAAAAACGGCAAAGAAGAAAAAGAGTTAAAAGCAAATGAAACGGCGAAACTAAATAATTCAGAAATAGAAATATCAGAGGTTAATCTTAATTTGCTCACACCGGCTGATGGAAGTATATTTTCCGAAAAATCCGATACAATTCCTGTGAATTTTTCATGGTCTTCTAAAAATGCAAATAAATTAAAATTAGAAATTGCATTTGATTCTCGTTTTAAAAATATTTACAAAACTTATAGTGTAAATGAAGATTCGTTCCAGACAAAACTAGCAGGAGGAAATTATTATTGGAGAATTTCTTCCGAGACAAGTAAAAACAAGAAAAAATCTATTCGCGAATATAGCTCATTTAGAAAGTTTGTAGTTAATAGTGTTTTTCCGCCTACTCTGCTCTCTCCCAAAAACAATCAAATGTTTAGCTATATAACGGCAACTCCTATTATCCCCTTTAGCTGGCAACGCAGAGATACAGCCAGAAGTTATAAATTAGAGATTAGTAAAAATGCAAATTTCACAGAAGTTATAAAGTCAGCAACCACTTCCCAGCTTTCGATAGGAATTGATAAATTAGATCCCGGAAATTATTTTGCAAGAGTTTTAATTGAACCTATTCGGGAAGAGTATAAAACAGAACCATCGCATGTTGTTCCTTTTTCAATCGAAAAGAAAAAAGAACTTGAATCACCAGTATTAGTAAATCAGGGTAAAGCAGAAGAGATAAGTGCGACTGCCTTCGCCAAATCAGGATATACCTTTCAAGTCAAAGATTCTCCAGAGATTGCAAAATACGTATTAGAAATATCTTCCGATTCAAAGTTTACAAATATTATAAAAGAAGAAACTAGTAACACAAATCAAATTAAAGTAAACAGCAAATTAGAAAAAGGAGATTATTACTGGAGAGTTCATGGAAAAACAGAAGACGGAAAAAAAACGCCTCCCTCGGCTACTGGAAAATTTTCTCTAAAGGACAACCAACCAATAGAACTATTATCTCCTGGAAATAATGCAAGTTTGGAATTAAATAAAAATCCTATTTTTTTTCAATGGAAAAGAATTACCTACAAAGCTAAATTTCTATTTGAAATTTCTGACTCATCTGATTTCACAAAAAAAATCCACTCTGCAAAAACAGACGACTATTCACAATCTTTTTCAATAACGCAAGAAGGGAAATACTATTGGCGAGTTTTGTCTCTGGGAGAAGATGATGCAGTGTTAGCAAAGAGTCCAACTCATGTCTTTCAGACTTATGAAAAAGTGGAGCTAATCCCGATTTACCCATCGAAGAATGAAAAAGTGGATATGACTCCTCTGAATTCCATTAATTTTAAATGGGAAAAAAATCCAAATGCAACTAGTTTTCTATTCGAATTGTATAGAGAAAAATCCGGCTCTAAAAAACTAATCACGAAAGCAAAAGTTAACAACGCATATAACTTTACTTTTAGAGATCTAAAAAAACTAGACGAAGGCAATTTTCTCTGGACTCTGCAAGAATCAATCGAAGGAGAAGAAAAGGGAGAAAAAATATCAGTCCCTTTCAAAATTTTCCTTTCTACAAAACCAGAAGCTCCTAAAATTAAAACTCCTGAAAAAATGTATGTGGAATAAACTTTTATTTTTTTTACTTTTTGTTTGCATTTTTATTTCTGTCACTGGGCAAGAAATAGATTCAGAAAATCCAATTCTTACATGGGAAGAAATTCCGAGCGCAGTGGGATATCAATTACAAATCCGTGATGAATTCGAAAAAATCATTCTAGAAAAAGATGTAAAAGAAGCATCTTATAAGTTAAATTTATCTCCAGGAAAATACTTTCATCGAGTCGGGTCATACAATAAATTTGGGAAAATTTCTTCTTATTCCGATTGGTTTCCCTTTAATATATCAAAATCTCTTCCTCCAGAGGTAACAAGTGAAACCACAATTACAAGTTTCAAAAAGGAAATCGAAAAATTAATCATAATCGAAGGAAAAAATTTTTACAAAGACACTCAAATAAACCTAAAGAATGAAACAGATACTGTTATAATTTCCCAAATAAATAGAAGAAAGGGAAAATTTGAAATCACAATAGACAATGAAAAAACGAAAGAAGGAATTTATGATTTAATTTTAGAAAATCCAAGAAAAAAAATTCTAGTATTAAAAAACTTTTATACATTGAAACCAAATGCTCTTTTTTCATTCAATACAGATAAAGAAATTCCGACAGATAAAGAAAAACCAATAGATAAAGAAAAACCAATAGAC
The DNA here is from genome assembly GCA_017996175.1 of Leptospiraceae bacterium. GTDB lineage: Bacteria > Spirochaetota > Leptospiria > Leptospirales > Leptospiraceae > UBA2033. Next base: position 12,382 of record JAGOHK010000091.1, on the reverse strand, counting down.
AAAGAAATTCCAACAGAGAAAGAAAAACCAACAGACAAAGAAGTTCCAAAGGATACTATGAATTATCCGTATTGGAGTGAAGCTCTGCGTTCAACCCTATTACCTGGTTGGGGACAGATTAGAAAAAACCATACCTATCATGCTATTTTCTTTGATCTAGGAATAGTCCTAAGTGCAGGGTATTTTTATTCCACGTTAAATTCGTTTCGCACTGCTGAAACGAATTACAGCGATTCAGTTACTCAAAGTATTATCTACCAAACTGTTAGCGGACAAGAAATCGGAACCCTCTACGCATTTATGCAAAGTGAAGAAAAATTTCAAGCCACAGAAAGAGCTTCTGAAAGAGTATTTAATGCATCCCTTCTACTTGCTTCGTTTTACTCTTTTAACATTTTAGATGCATTGCTCTGGAAAATTTCTTCCAAAACTCCCGACCAAACTAGTTTTTATTTTCATACCAAAATTCAAATACAACCTTCGGCTAATATGAATTATTCGACGAATTCTAATACGAATTCTTCTCGTATAGAATTGGGAATACAATTTAGATTTTAGTACCCAGATTTTTAATCACGCTTTAGCTGCTAATGCTACTTACAGTCGATTTAAAGTCCGGGTAATATTAAAAATTATAACCAACCGTAAACCATATATTACGTCTTTCTAATGGTAACTGAGTTGCAAATTGCTGACCGGTAGCAGCGCGTGCCCCAGGATCAAAATACTGTGTGTTCGATAAATTATAAATCTGTACCTGAAAAAAAAGTCCGTCATAGAATAAATCCTCCCAACGAATATTGAGTTTTCCCATAACATATCCTTCTGTCGATCGAATTGGATTTGTAGCAATATTGCGTCTAACGTCTACATAATTTACTCCCAAATGGATAGAAAGTTTCTTCAAAAGATAATAAGTAAAACCAATATTAGCCTTATGAGGTGCGATTACAGGTATCGACCCAGCATTCGGAACCACATTTGTTTTCATCACTCTGTTAAAAATATCGATCGCATAATCATCACCTGCTCTACCCTGAGTCGAAGGAATCGACCTTAGAATATCTGTATAAGTTCCCTTGTTGTAAGTATAATTTAAAAAAACTTTCAATCTATCAGTAAATTGAATTTCTGTTGCTATCTCAGTTCCATAAATTTTAGCTCCGCCGATATTTTGGTTTTGTGAAAAAAAAGTACCGGGTCTTGTTGGATTGGGTTCAAAAGTCTCTGCATCTATGATAATATCGGAAATACTACTATAGTAGCTCATAACGGATAAATAGTATTTACTCCAAAATCGATATCCGAATCCAATCTCTGTGGATTTGAGTCTCTCCGGTTTCAAGTTAGAGTTTAATTTTCTTACAGCAGATGTGGCAAACATCTCTTGCCCGGTGGGAGAACGAAACCCACTCCCGATTAGCCCCTTTAAAGTAAAATTTTTAGTAAAATTATAAACTGCCGCAAACCTAGGCGTACGAATTTCTCCAAATACAGAATTATGATCGTGCCTATATCCTGCGGTTAAAGTCAAATCACTAATGGGTCTATATGCTTGCTGCAAATAAATTCCATAATTTCTAATTTCAAATCTCTCAATTGCAGTTGTCGGAGAGTTCCCTTTTGGAATATTAAAATAAATTCCTTCAAAACCTACGATAGTCGATAGATGTTGATTTCTGGTGTGCTCAAATGTATTTCGTATTCCGTAAGAATAATCAGGTCTAGAAAAAGTGGCTAAATTAAAATCGCCAGGACGGTACTCGGAATTCGGTCCTGTTTTTTTTAAGTTTTCGTTGAAAGTTGAACTCATTACATCCGTTTGTCTTGTAAAAATTTCGGTGTCGAAACTAGTTCTTGCATTAAACTTATGAAGATAACCAGAACTAACCGCATTTTGGCGATTATGAATTTCACTTCCTCTTGAGCCGACAGGACTAACTCCATACAGTAACCCGATTCTGCGTGCATTATTCCTTGAATCAAAATTATCTGTTTCTAAACCTCTTTCTCTAAAATCAGATACAAATGTTCCATTATTAAAAGTCCCTGCTCCTTGCAGATACTGCCAATTAATCGTTTGAAATCGAAATCCACCTTTGCTGAGTTTGCCGGTTATATTATAAGTATCTGCACCAGACATATTATATTTTGGCGACCAATAATATCCAACAGAATTTCCGTCAGGTTTACATGTTCCACCACATGCATTTGATTCAAGAGCATAATCAACATTATTCGGATTTATATTTCGTTTATCTAAATGTTGGTTTTGTCCAAAATTTGGACCCTGAGTTTTGTAATAGTATCCGCTCACACTATACTGAAAAGAATCATTTTGTTTACCAACTCCGCGCGCAGAGAAGTTGGTCATGTAACCAGGATTTCTAAAATTACTCTCCCATGCACCATAGGTAATATCTACACTATTACCTGTATCCCCTTTCCCATCTTTTGTGATAATATTAATAGTTCCACTGAAAGCACCACTCCCATGCAAAGCCGCCGCAGGTCCTGCGAGTATTTCTATTCTTTTTACATTGTGTAGCGGATACTCCGTATTTCCCGCTCTGACAGATTGTTCGCTAATTCCCATATCTGGAAGTCCATCTATATAAAAAAGAGTTCTCTGATTATTGCCAACAATTCCTCTTTGGTGAAACAAAGTAGGGAATTGACCATACATATGTTGAATATCAAAACCAGGAACATCTTTCAAAGCATCGGATAACCATCTATATCCTCTTTCTCTAATTTGTTTGTCTGTGATAACGTAAATTGCGGAGGGGGCATCTGTTACTTTTTGCTCTCGTTTTGAAGCAGTGGTGACAATGGTGTCTTCGAGTTTAAAAAAATCTTCTTCGTTTTTTTGTTCCTTATCTTTTTTAGGCTCTGACTTTTTTTCTAATTCTGAAATTCTCTGGTTTATAGAATCTTTTCTCTCCTCAAGTTCATTTAACTCGTTTAAAAGTTTTTCTTTTTCCGAAACACTCTTCTCAGTATTTTTAGAATCTGACTGGGGAAATAGATATAAACTAAAGAGCACGGCAAAGGTCAAAATCAATTTTCGACCTAAATGTATAAAGGTTAACTTCTGCAATTTAAATACCTCTACCAGATATTATCTGTAATATATGGCATACAATGATTAAACGAATATAGATGAAATGCATAATGAATTTTAAAATATATCTTCTGTGAAATTTAGACGGATTATAATTTTTTCCACAAACCAAATTAGATCTGAGTATGAGAATTTTCCTTTATACAGAATCTGCAAAATTCACAGAATAACAACGTAACTTCTCCTTTTTTATTTAATATAATTTAGAGGATAACAAAAATATACCTCACTAGATGATTAAAGTAAAACCAGTTTTACTTTATGGCTTTATCTCTATACTTAATTGCAACCCCGCGCGCTTTCCACGTGTATACATTATAAAAAATAAAAATTCCATATTGCTCAATATCAAAAGAATAATTCATAATATCATCGGCACCCATTGCTTTAGCTTTTTGTTCTAAAACTGTAAATCCGTTTCCGCCGATGCTAACCATAAACAAATAGTCTTTGATTACCCCTTCCGCTTCCACTTTCCCTAGAATTTGATAATCGTCCGTAGTTAATTGGTATATAGTGCCTTTGTTTAACGCAAATGGAGTTTTAACATCTCGATACAAACAATTATTTAGAAAAAGAAAAATAGAAAACAAAACAAAAATTAATTTCATACATTTACCCTCAAACAAAGAATACAACGAGTGAATCCTAAGGTCAAGTTTTTTAAGAAATATTTTTGGATATTATTTTATAAGTAGGAAATTCTATTTCTACCCTCTTGTTTAGAAATGTATAAGGCTTGATCAGCTATATCAATTAATTCCTCGGGCGAACTTTTTGCTTTGGGGATAACGGTAGATATACCAATACTCACGGTAACGAACTTATTAATATATGACTTTTCGTGAGGAATTTTTCGTTTTTGTAATTTCTGCATAATACTTTTTGCAATTGTAATTGCCCCTTTTTGTTCTGTATTAGGAAGTACTAATACAAACTCTTCCCCACCATACCGAGCAATAAAATCAGCCGGTCGTTTAATTACATGTAAAGCCAATTCAGCAATTTGAATTAAACAAGCATCTCCCTGTAAATGCCCATAAAAATCATTATACTGCTTAAAATAATCTACATCAAAGATAATAAGTGAGAGCGGTTTTTTCTCTCTTGCCAACCTGTTCCACTCAGACTTTAACTTTTCATCGAAGTATCTTCGATTAGGAATCTGTGTTAGTCCATCTACAGTGGCTAATCGCTGTAATTCTTCATTGGCAAGTTTGAGGGCTTTCTCAGCTTCTTCCCTTTCTTTAATTTCAATATGTAATTGTTTATTTGCAGAGTCGAGTTGAACTGTCCTCTCTTTAAGTTTACTAGTTCTTTCTGCAACTTTCTGTTCTAGGGACTGATTTAATTGCTCTAGCTCTTTAGCTCTTTGCTCTAAATGAGAAATTAAAACTTGAATATGATCCGCCATCTGGTTAAATACTTTCGCCAAATGGCTAATTTCATCAGTGCTAGTGACATTTACCCTATATTTAAAATCCCCGGCAGCCATACTTTTTGATGCAAGCGAAACTTCTCGCAAAGGAATTAACAATTGTCGAATTAAAAGACTTCCAATAAAAAGGGAAATTCCAAATATTAAAAAAGCACCTACTAACATTCTAAAAAGCGCTTGTTTCATTCCTATTTCGACTATCGTTTGTAATTGCGCAGACGCTGACGTAGCCGTTGAAACTGGTACAACAATTCCGAGCCTCCAGTTCATTCCCTCCAGAGGGTGAAATGCAAGGTATTTTTCCTCTCCTTTAATAAAAACTTTCATTAGAGCAGAACGACCTAAACCCATCTCCTTAAAAACTGTATCTAATTCCTTATTGCCTGTATTGGATAACTCAATTAGTCCTCTCTCTACAAATTTACCCTTAGGGGCTAATTCTAATCTTGCGTGAGGCTGTGCGGCTACCAGGTTTTGTCGCTCATCCATAATAAAAGAATAACTTCCGCGGGTTGGGTGCAATTGATTAAATTGATTTATTAAATCAGTCAAAGATATAGAGATTCCAATAAATGATGAATATGGATTTTGTTTGTCAATAGGAGCAATTACATCGACTACCCAGTCGTAACCTCCATCAAATGCGCTAGGATGTGGTTTACTCCAAAGGGTCATTTTTTCCTTCCTTTCAAAATCTCTATCGTCCGGAAAATAACGAGAGAGTTGAAAAGAAATTCCAAACGTTTCTGATTTCATTTGCTTTAGCTCTGGAAAAATAATTAGACCAAGTTTCGCATAACTTGAATAAACCCTCGCACTCGGATTCCCTAAAGATTGAAAAAGATTTTTTAAGGTATATTTTACAAGTTCTTCATTGACCATTTTTTTTTTATGCTGCATCCCTAGTACACCCGCTCCATAAGAAGCAATAGACTCGGTTTGAGCAAATTGAAGTTCCATACTTCTAGCACGTTCCTGAACTTGATTCTTTAAAAATTTTTCTGTTTGTTGGGAAAGTATTTCATATCCCTCCTCTCCAATTCGATTTTGTGCCTGCCTAAAAGAATACCAAGCAGCTAACGAAAGTCCACTCGCTAGAGTGAACATCGAAATCCCCATTAAAATGAGTAGCTTCTGCCAGAATAAAAATCGCTGCATAATTAACTACTATTCCAACTTTCTTAAAATTTCCATCCAACGTTTCTGTGTTTTGGCAAGAGCCTCATCAGGTGGTATCCGATTTTGCATAGCTGAAATTATATTTTCCGTTAAAATTTCCATCATCTCCGTGCTCCTAGGCACAGTTGCCCAAGGAGTAGCATTTTGCAAAGCAGCTTGCGCTGCCTCACTTACCTTGGGCGCAAAATTACGATAACTCTCTGAGGTTAAAATCGAAATACGTGTCGGATCAGTTCCTCCATTGATTAAATTATATTTCGCCATTGTATCGGGACGAGTAGCAAATAAAAGAAATTCTTTCGCTAATTCTAAATTGGGAGATTTTGCAGAAATTCCAAGAGCATAACCAGCATTTAACGCTGGCGCATGACGTCCCTTTTCCCCACTTCCCTTGGGCATTTGAATTGCTCCCCAATCCCCACGAATTGTTGACTCACTGCTATCTTCAGCCATAACACCAATATCTGTCCACTGCTCCACCATAGCCACCCTACCAGATAAAAATGCGTCTCTAGAAACTTCAAAACTTGTTTCCAGTGGAGAAGGAAGCGCATATTTAGAATGTTCGATTAGTGCGGATAATGCAGCTAACACTTCAGGTGTATCGAGAGAGGGTTTTCCATCCGAGGTGAGTAATTGTCCACCATACCCCCCAACGCGATTTAAAAAACTAGATAGAATTAAAACGGGAACTTTATATGCCATAATCGCTGATCCGTAGATTCCGTTTGCTTTCTCTTTTTCAGTGATTGTGCGACTAACGTTTAAATAATCATCCCAAGTTTCGGGAGGAGATAATTTGTATTTTGCGAGAAGTGATTTTCTATAAAAAAGAATATGTGTGTCACCATCAAAAGGAATTGCCCATCTTTTCCCGTTTTGAAGAGTGTAAGGATTGTAAATACTAGGAATAAAATCTTCTGGTTGTAAAATTTGTTTATTTTCTTCAATCCAACTTGTTAAATCAATGATTGCTTCTTTTTTTACAAGGGTTCCGAGTTCAGGATACCATATAATCAAAATATCATATTTAGGATTATTAGAATTGATATCGTCTATCGTTTTTTTTAGAGTCTCATCATAACCGATTTCCGTTATTTGAACTACAGCCTTTGTTTCCTCGGTAAACCAATCAGCAATTGCTTTAGCCGCTCTCGCCTGCGGAATCGTGACAAGGAATTTAATTTTTTGTCCATTAAATCGATTTGGATTCTGAATAGGCTTATGCTCTCCGAAATTAACTTGTTTGCATATAATGAAAAATAAAATAAAAAAAGTAATAATGATTAAAACAAAAATTCGACTAAATAATATTTTTTCTTTTGACATAAATGGATTCCTTACACCCGCTATAACAATCAATCTCTGAAAAGTATAATTTTATTTTAATAGAATCTGGCAAAACAATTAAAATACGCTCAGCCAACTTAAAGACCAGTTTACCGCAAATAATTTAGTTGTCAGAATTGAATCGTTTCAGAGACAATATACTAGATGAAAGAGAATAAAATAAAGCACAAAAAAAAAGAAGACGAGAAAAAAATTTGGCAAGTAATTTTTGCTTCTTCCGTTGGGACAATGATTGAGTGGTATGATTTTTATATTTTCGGGACTTTAGCCAGTTTTATTGCGACCCAATTTTATCCAAAAGGAAATGAAACCGTTAGTTACCTAGCTACTCTTGCTACATTCGCAACTGGATTTATCGTTCGCCCATTCGGAGCAATTGTCTTTGGTCATATTGGTGACAAGGTAGGAAGAAAGTATACTTTTCTGGTTACAATGTTAATCATGGGCGGGGCAACGTTTGTAATTGGAATTCTTCCCGGTTACGATATAATTGGAATTTGGGCACCTATCGTACTCGTATTACTTCGACTCATTCAGGGTTTAGCTCTTGGAGGAGAATACGGAGGAGCCGCTACTTACATCGCTGAACATTCTCCCGATGAAAGAAGAGGTTATTATACTAGCTTCATACAAACAACGGCAACTCTTGGACTTTTTATTTCTATCGGTGTAATACTAATTACCCGCTCCACACTTTCTCCAATTGACTTCAATGATTGGGGTTGGAGAATTCCTTTCCTGCTTTCTGCTTTTTTAGTCTTAATTTCTTATTATATCCGCAGTCGTTTAGAAGAATCTCCCCTGTTTGCAGAAATGAAAGCCTCGGGGAAAACATCGCGTAATCCAATCAAAGAAAGTTTTGGAAATAAGGCAAATCTCAAGTTAGTTCTCATCGCACTTTTCGGAGCAACCGCAGGGCAAGGAGTGGTCTGGTATACAGGACAGTTCTATGCGCTAAGTTTTTTAGAAAAAATTCTAAAGATAGACTATACAACTTCTTATACGATAGTCGCTATAGCCCTTGCACTTGCAACTCCCTTTTTCATATTCTTCGGAAGTCTTTCAGATAAAATCGGACGAAAGAAAATCATTATGGCTGGTTGCATACTTGCGGCTATTTCATATATTCCGCTCTATTCCGCAATGGTTAGGTTTCAATCAAATCCTGTTATGCTTACTATATTTGTGTTTGTTCAAGTTTTGTTTGTTACAATGGTCTACGGTCCAATAGCCGCATTTTTGGTAGAAATTTTTCCAACTCGAATCCGGTATACTTCCATGTCTTTACCATACCATATAGGCAATGGAGTCTTTGGAGGATTAACACCATTTATCGCTTCAAGCGTTGTTGCGGCTACGGGTAATATATATGCTGGATTGTTTTATCCTATTTCTGTTGCGCTTATTACATTCGTAGTTGGAAGTTTTTTATTGCCGGAGAGTCATAAACTTGGAATTGAGAGGGAGTGAATATTTGCCACGGTTCGGTTACAACAATATGTCATTCCCGAAATTCCTTATCGGGAATCTCAACACCTAGATACTCGCGATTAAAAACACATTCGACCCCGCTCAGTGCAGGTTTCGGGGAGTGACGTATGAATGAATTTCTTTGAGAATGTAAAATAACCAATGCCTAAAGATACAACAACCAAACAAGACCGAATCTTAATTGCGCTCGAATACACCTGTCTTTTGTTTTACGAATGGAATCATGGCAAAAAAAAGAAATTAGACAACTTCTATGAATTCTTAAATGCGTTTGACGCAATGGTTCGCTCTGATGAGGGTAATGTTCCTTCTCCTCAAAATCTAGAAAGAAATTATAGAAACTATCTTTCTGATTTAGAGGATAGTTTTGATATAACAGTATCGTTAAAGCAAAAGAACATCCAACTAAGTTCAGGAAATTCTATAGAAGAGACTTCTTTTGATATTCTTTCTTTTTATATCAAAAATGCATTTCAAGCCCAAAATGAAATTCACAATGAAGGATTGATTCAGCGATTTCTTCGTTATAAACTTGCTTTTGCATCCAGGACAAACGAGGAAAGTTTTCTTATGGAAACTTTGTATCTATTTGTTTCTATACGTTATGCGATAAAGTATAAACTAAAACTAGAATGCAGTTATAAAAAAATCATGAGTCTGGACATAACAGTTAGGAGACTTTACCCCGTTTTTTTAGCATCGGATACTCTATATTTAACCCTTGTTGCAAATGATACAAAGGATAATTTACAAAAGCAATTTATTCTAGGAAATTTAGAATTAAAACCAAATAATTCTCTACTCGATGAATTCAAAAAAAATCAGAAGAAAAAAGAAACCTTCAATTATAAAAAATTTAAACAATCTAAAGAAGGCCGTTTTCAAAGAGTGGAAATAATTTATAAAATTCGAATTTCTAATTTTTCCCTCGAACATTTACTTCTCAATTATGATTTTAAAGTAAAGATTTTAAAGGATGAGAAAAACTGGAAGATAATAGAAATTATCTACTCCGATGAGATAGAACTATTTAAGGCTTTATTTGGATATGATATTTATGCGTTAATCCTAGAACCAAAACAAGCTGTAATAAATTTTAAAAATAAATTGAACTGGATTCTAGAAAATTTAAATCAAACTAACAATAAAGTCTAATAGTGAAATCCTCTTTCATAAATAAAAATTTCTTTTCCTTCACATTCTTCAATTAAGTTTGGTTTTCCAAATCGAGTTTCAATTTTCATTCGATCCAGTCTCTCCGGTATTATGAAATTATATTGAATTGGATTACCGTACCGATCTTTTTCATACCACTCTCGGTTATGAACCCAGTCATATCTTTCTAAATTAGCAAAAACCTGATTCACTATAAGATTTTTTCGAGATAAATATCGAATATGCTTCGCGTTCCAATAATCAGAAAGCCCATAGAATAAATTTGATCGCTCTTTAATCCTATCCAGACAAGAAACAAAGGGCGGATAAGGTGTATCCAGGGAGATTTTCAAATTCTTATTCGAAATAAAAAAATATCCAAAAATAAAAATAAATAAAATATTAAATCCCAAAAGAAAATTTTGCGACCAAGTTTTATTTCTATAAAATGAAAATCGCTTTATACTTCCAGCGTTTCTCAATTCTAGATTACTTAAGCTTTTACTTATCGCGTTTCCAGTATAATAAAAAATAGAAAGATAAGGTAATAGATAGATTGCCCACATATATCTAAAACCGCCCCATATTCCAAAAAACATTTGTGAAAAAATAGAAAAGAAATATATCCATAAAATAATTTGCGATAAAAATCGAATTCCATACTGAGCTTTCGAAATTGGTAGAGAATAATATAGATTAAACCCTATTGAGAAAAAGAAAAGACAAAATAATAAAAATTTATCCCCATAGAAATCAATAAAATAATTCCTCATTTCAGGTAAACTGAGTTGAATGTTCTGAATAACTTTCAATTGAAATACATTCTTTTTAAATTCTGTCCAAATAGGAATCGTTGGAATTTGAAAAATTCCTAATAAAGATAATATTTTTAATACGAGAGCCGCAATCAAAAAACTAATGATCAGATAAACTGAAGTCTTCAAATAATACTTTTCCGTTGAATCATTTCTCATTATAACGGAAGTAACAATGAATGGAAAATAAAAAGTATAAAAAATCTGTTTATCTGACATGATCGCAAGAACAGAAATCAAAAAGAAAAGGTATTTTTTATTTTTTTTGTTTGTCTTAAAAATTAAAGAATATAGAATAATGCTAAAAAGAAAAGAACTACCATGATACGACGGAACCAAAAAAAGCCCGATATCTTTCGGATAAAAAGATAATATAAAAAAAAATAGCGCATAACCAAGCGTTACCACTCTCACGATTTGTTCAAAAGAGAAAAATTCATCTGTTAAACGAAAAATAGAAGTCGTTGAAAAAATCAAAACTATCGCAAATAAAGTTCCATAAATTGTATTTGAAACCACAAGATTCGAACTGATAAACGAAACTATAAATGAAAAAAATAAGTCTGGAAAAAAGGACGGGGCTGGAGGCAAAACCCAAAGTTTCCAATTATAAATTCCTTCCGAAAAATCTCGAGTAAAAGAAGGTACATATAATAAATCACTATTAGAAATTATATAAACATTTTGCCAAATCACTTCATGAAAAAGAAAGAAAATGCTCACAATTAAAAAAGAAAACAAAAGAAGTCTATTAATTGGAGCAATTAATTTCATTCTAACCAATTATCCTCAAGAATAAAGTTTCTTAATTTGTTCCTTGTATTTTTCTGTAATCACATGACGCTTTAATTTCATGAGGTTTGTCATTTCATCGCCTACTTCAAATGCTTTTGTTATGAGGAAAAATGAACTTACCTGCTCAAAGGATTTGAATCCATTAGCAGAACTATTTAAAGATTTAATTTCTTTCTTGAATAAATCTAAAACTCTCGAATTAGCAACTAACGCATTTTCGCCCGTCTCGGAAACCATATTGTCCTTTGCCCATTCTTTTAATTTTACAAAATCAGGAACGATGATTGCGCCCAAATTTTTCTGGTCTTGCCCGACTACCATTACTTGACTAATATATAAAGACTCGGAAAGTTTATTCTCGATTGGAACAGGCTCCACATTTTCTCCGCCTAACAACACTACTGTATCTTTCGCACGACCGGTAAGAGTGATCGTGTCTTTAAAATTAATCATTCCCAAATCTCCGGTATCCATCCAACCATCTTTGATCGCTTTGTTAGTCGCTTCTGGGTTTTTGAAATATCCTTTCATGACCTGAGGACCTCGAACAAATACAATTCCTTTTGCTCCCCGTTTACCCTCTATCGTTCCGTCTAACTTCACATGAGCAAGCACTGCCCCCGCGAAATCTCGAATTTGCACTTCTGATTTAGGTGCAACTTTTCCGACAGAACCCATAATTAAATGTTTGAATGTCCTAACTGATATTACGGGTGACGTTTCAGTCATTCCATAACCTTCTAACACTTTAATTCCAATATCATTGAAAAATGCATCTACATGACTTTGTAAAGCTCCGCCGCCCGAACAAGTCGCACGCAAATGACCACCTGTTGCCAATCGTATTTTAGATAATACAACTGCATCTAGTAAGAGGTACGGAAGAAAGGTGAGGATAACAACGATTATAGATTTTACTGCGCGTAATAGCGATTTGCCAATGCTCCTTCCTTCTAAATCCAATTGATGTCCTTGCAAAAATCTTACCCCAGCATGAAAATGTTTAGAGAAAAAATAAGCAGTATCAAAAATCAT
>JAGOHK010000204.1 GCA_017996175.1 Leptospiraceae bacterium | reverse complement strand
TTTTGTTCTAAGAAGGATAACGCATATTACGCGCCACGAACTGATGTGGCACGCAATATGCACCGTGTAGGTAGTCTCGGAGACATGCCCCACCCCTTTCCGCCGCACGTCGGCTACGCTTAACGTTGACCGAAATTCCCATTCTTTAAAAATTAAAGTTAGAAAAAATGTAAACCAAATAGTTTTAAAAATACTAATAAATTGAAAAGAATCTAAAAATGTATTTGTATAATAAGCCACTGCCGAAGTTTAAAGATTGGTTAGAGAGTTTTGGTAACCTAAAATAATATTTGTGGGTAATGATTATGTTACGCTTATTGTGGCAATGCTATGATTAGTTAAGCAAATAAAAAATCGATTTATTAGATCATTTATGCAACTTTGCTTCACGTTTTTTGAAATCTTCGTATCTCTGAGAAAGGACATAGACATACTCGCATATCGCTTTTGAAAAACTCAATAAATCAATGGCATCTTCTTTCGAGAAATCTACATCAGTAGCATGTGCTTCAGCGTTTCGTCTATTCTTCAAAGATTCTCCCCATTCATATAATCTGCCATCAATGATGCCTCTATCCTTTAATTCTTTTAGGCCTTTTGATAGTTGCCAATCTTTTGTTTTTTGATCTTTGCATAATGCCTCCATTGCTCTTCCGCACATCACAGCACAAGCAGAGTAAGCTTGTGCCATATAACACTTCTGAGCTTCTTCAATGGATTTTCTAACAATACTGGGAATACTCGAATCAAGATATTGAAATTTTGGCCAGACTATTCTAGGTGGCTCATACCCAACGAATTCCATTCCAGAAGGTCCGAGTTTCGAATTGGATAATGCAAGTATAGGATTATAACAAATAGGGCATTCTAATAAATACAGAATATAAGGAACCTTAAAGAGGAAATTATCTTTAAAATCATCCTCAATAGGAAGGGAACTAAGTTCACCGGAATCTAATTCATAAGAATTATCAATGTAATCGTCAGTATTATCTAATCGAGAAGACATTTCTTGTTGGAAATACTCTTCTTGGTCGTATTTTTTTTCAAATAGGATATTAGTGCTTACCTTACTTTGACATTCAAAACACTCAATAATCATTATTTCAGACATGGGAACTCCTTTTTGGTCTCTATTCATAGTATAAAATGGATAAGGAGTAAGAAAAGATTTTTTTCAAATCTATAAAAAAAACACCACCGATACATTTTTATTTGATAAGTTTCATGTATTATGACAAATATTACCAATAAAACCACCCAAATGTTTTTAGAAGCAGTGCGAAAATCACTGAACCCAAACTTAGTGCCAAAGCATGGAATTGATTCACTAGGAAGACCCTATACTCGATTTGTGAACCCTCACAATTCTGATGAAAGCTATTCAGTAAAGGAATTCCTGACTTATACCGGCGAATTTTCCTTCAAATATAAACCTTTAATCCAGAAGCGATGTATCAAGTTATTAAATCAACAATTGGAAAATAAAGACTTCTTTAACATTTCATGTGCCTATTTTAAACATGATTTAAAAATTTCAACTGATGGTCGGAGTATTGCACTCCAATTAGAAGATAAGAAAACGAAAAATGTTATAGCAAGACGGGAAATAAAGAAAGACATAAACGGGCAAACTTATATCAATAATATGTTTCTCAATATCGAAAATGATAGCTATCTTGGAATAAAAAATACTGGACTAGGGACTCATTTAGTAAGAAAACAGATTGAAACATTGATAAACATTCCAGAAGTAGAATATATTGAAATGGATGCAGCTGGGTATGGAAAGGAGCATGTTAAAGGAAAAAATTCTGTTTTCAATGGCTACTATGTTTGGCCTTGTATGGGTTTCAATTATCGGTTTAACTCAGCTGAAATTGATTATCTAAAAGCAGGATTAAAAAGAGAGGGGCTAATGGAAAAAGTCTCTCTGATTTACAAAGAAAGAGGCTATTTAGAAGTATTTGATTTTGTAACTGATAAAACACTAAAACAGTTTTGGAAAGCATACGGATTTGAATTAGATGGAGCAAGATTTTCCTTAAATAAAGAAAAGGGCTCTTTTCGTGTGTTTCAAAATTATATAAAAGAAAAAGAACAAGATTCGAGTAAAATATTTAAAACAAAAGGAGCAATAAATTCTATGAAAAGAAAAAAAACTGCAGATGAAAAATATGAAGAAATGATGAACTTACCTCATGAAAAAACTAAACAGGAATTAAAAGAAAGAGAAGCATTCCGAGAAATTCTTAGGAAGAAAGGGCAAAGCACAGAAATAATAAATGAAATTGTAATTACCCCCGCTGATGGAATCTTTTGGGAATTAATCGGAAAAGATATTGATCCTGATCGACGCGATGCTTGGACGAAGAAGAAAAAGGAGAAGTGAATTTTCAATGTCCCTCATGGATTAGAATTACAAGGAGTATCAATTAAAAGAAAAGTAATTGTAACTGGCTGATACTTAGTTTTGATTGAGTGAACTTTGTAGAAATACGAATGGGAACTTCGGTCAACTGCGAGTATCCACTGCGGTAACGGACTATATCGGAAGCTGTCCGTCACCTTGCTCCAAGCCGGCTTAGTTGTATTAGCCATACTTTGCAGTTGATTTGTTGAACTTGCGCAAGTCCAGTGCCTTCATTCCGGTCACAAAACTTGCAAGAGAATAATGCAAGTTTTGCGCCCTACATTCAGTCACGTGACTTGCTAGTAATAGTTCGGCTTGGAGACATTGAGAAAATGGAAAGAAAAATGCTTGGGGCATTTTCTTCCCATTTTCTCAACGTCGGATACTCTTAACGTTAGACGGTATTGGATACAATCTTGTCATAGGAGCACTTTTAATAAAATGGAAAAGATTATTAAAAAAATGAGTAAAAAAAAATTAATAGCTTTAGCGACTATCATGGAATTAAATGATCCGAATGAATCTAAGGTTACGATGACGCATTCTTATTCTGCTAATAATGATGAGGAACGCAAAATTCCGTTTGATAAACTTCCCATTGAATCAATGCGGTCTGAGATTATTAAAGAAATTTCTACGGCGGGTGGACATACTATTGCCAATATTTTCCGTGGCGGGGAGGGAGTTTCATATAGAGAAATAGTTTTGGATTTGGCAAATGAAAATAAAATTGAAACTAAACCATCTACTAGCGTTGCTGAAGTCGAAGGTCTTATAGCACAAAAGATTTTAAAAAATTTAATAGAGAAGTTATCAGAAGAAGAAAAAAAAGAATTGGAAAAGAACTTAATTAAAGAAGCAAAAAAATTTGGAAGCGATTTTTATAAAGAAGGTGGAATCCTTGCTGCATTAACTACCGCACAACTTTCTGGATTTGGAATATATTTAGCCGCGAGCACTGCTCTAGGTACGGTGACAAGTATTTTAGGAATATCTTTATCCTTTGCCGTTTATACAGGAATGAGTAAAGTGATATCCGTTGTCATTGGTCCGATTGGTTGGGCTGCATTAGGATTAGCAACTGTATATAAAGCTGGCTCACCAAACATAAAAAAAATACTTCCTGCAGTTCTATTTATTGCGAGTGAAAGAAATCATAAATAAATAGAAAAGTAAAAGTCGTATTACAAATTACACTATTAGGAGATCAAAATGGACAAAGAAAGCATAACATTTATCATTACAAAGATAATTCCATCTATTGTGGAAATATCTTCAAAATATTTAGAAGGTAAACAAAAAATTAATCTAAGAGACCTTGATATAAAAGAACTTAATATAAAGGATTCGATGCTAGAAAAAATTGTCGTTCTTGAATTAGAAAAATTATCTTTAGAAAGGGATCATGGAAACATGAAAACGGAAATAAAACTCAAAGAACTGGAAATAGAGAAATTGAAAGTTCAAACTAGTTATGATTTGCATAAAGAACTTTTTCAATTGGAAAAATTAAAAATTCAAAATGGAATTAATGAAAAAGAAATTAATATAATAAAAGAAAAAGCAGAAGAATCAAAAAAAATGTTCAATAAATATTTATCCATGTAAAAAAGGAGAAACGTAAAAATATGAATACAGAAAATATAAGTTTTTTATTACTAGGGTGTATTATTGCGATAGTTCCTTCCATTATTTTTTACATGCTCTACTGGGCTTCAAAGAAACATAAAAATATTATAACTGAATCTTTAGTCGATAAGGCAAATACTACAATTAATAATCTAACTGACGCCAATATTAGAATACGTGAACTTGAGCAAAAAATTGAATTACTTTTAAGCGAGAAAGCAAGACTCGAAGGAGAAATTTCAGCATTAAAAGATTTGAATAAAAATATTTCGGATCAAAAAGATAGCCTCCTTGTTGAATTAGAAAAAAGAAAAAGTATAATCCGAAATGCTTTCGATGAATTAAATAGACTCAGTGATGTTTTTGAGAAAGTTAAAGAACATGGCAAACATGATAAAAACTTTGGCTTAGTAAAGTATAAAGGATATTTTTTTGAGGATACAGATGAGTTTAAAGGAAAGCAGACATTTGAGAATTATCACAAAAAGATATTACCAAGTTTAGCTGAAAAATTAAAGGATTATGGGCGTTAATTGAGTAGTATCCAACACCGTCTAACTGCGAGTATCCACTGCGGAGGTGAACTATATCGGAAGCTGTTCACCTCCTTGCTCCAAGCCGGCAAAGTCGTGTTAGTCAAACTTTGTAGTATTATTGTTGAACTTACGCAAGTCCAGTGCCATCGTTCCGGTCACAAAACTTGCAAGAGAATAATGCAAGTTTTGCGCCCTACACTCAGTCACGGGACTTGCTAGTATTAGTTCGGCTTGGAGACATGACTTTGAAACTCAAAAGGTGCTACCGCACTTTCGAGTTTCAAAGTCACGTCGGATACTCTTAACGTTATGTGTCATGCCGCTGGCTTGGTCGATTTACGATAATTTTTCAGAAAAGAGTTTAAAAACGGATCGGAAACTTGGACTCGTTGATTAAATAAAGGATGATAAACGAAAGCTGGAGTTTACTTATTAAAAATGAATTTTTGAAGCAGAAAGAAATTTTGATCAGAGAAATAGATTTAGAAAACAAAATTGTTCTAACTTGAAATTGTAACGTTATAGAAGAAAATATAAAGAGAAGAGCAGGTTAATACGAATTGTCCGCTTGTTGAACAAGTTTTGGATGAAAAACGAAAGCAAGGGATTACTCATTAAAAAGCATTTCTATTTGTAAATGGATTTTTAAGATAGAATTAAATAATCTATCCGTTTTAAAGTAGAAATATTAATCC
>JAGOHK010000013.1 GCA_017996175.1 Leptospiraceae bacterium | reverse complement strand
GTCTAAATTCGCACCCCAGTTTTGGTAAAAAATATTGGGCTCTTTGTCGGTGAGAACTTTGATACGTTCCCAGACAGTCATCCTGTCTTTGGAGTGTTGGACTAAAATTCTATCAGTCCCCCCACCTGCTAAAGGTTTTTTGATCAATTCTTCACCCATTTTCAGGGCTTCTTCATAAATTCCCGTTTTCGCCGTAGCTACTTCCGGCTCATTTAATTTTGACAATGGATTTTCGAAGGATACAAGTTTACTGTCCATTCAAGTTCTCTCTCTTATTTAATTTTGCATAAATTCGTTCTGAATTAACACTCGTAAGAATGCCAATTATTGTCCACAATTTCGGTATTTAGATTCTACAAAAGTGAAATTTTTGGGGCGATTCTGTGTATTTCTGGTCGCCTTAGAGACGCGGCCATGCATCTCTACCTTGCACACCACACCGACCACGCTTTCAGTTCTAATACCGCGCCGGTGTATGGTCAGTTAGTTATAATAAGTATGAATTTAGAACTTCTCGAACTTGACTTTTTAAAGTGGGAACGAAGTTTTGAATGGCATCCCAGACAATTCGATAATCAATTCTGAAATATTCATGGACTAAAATATTTCTCATTCCTTTAATTTGAACCCATGGAAATTCTTTGAATTCCAACTTAAACTCTTTGGTAAGATTATCAGAAGCTTCGGAAATATTTTGAATGCATTTTTCACAAGCGAATCTTGTTTTCATATCACCTTGAAATTCTTCATAGCTCAAATTTGCGCAGAACGATTCCAAAGCTTCTATATGCTCTAAAATAGACTCCAACCAGATTTTATCGGAATTATCCTTTTTCATAAATCAAAATTTTTTCTTTTTCTAGATTCTCTATAATATGTTTGGAAATGGAATTCGTAGTTATAATATCAATTTTTTTATCGAGTATAGCTTCTAATTCAGTTTTCATAAAAGCAAATATCATTGCAATTCCAGGCTCATAATTTAATTCTAAAAGCAAATCAATATCACTACTCTCATTTGCTTCCTGCCTTGCATAGGAACCAAAAAGAAAGGCTTTGTAAACAGGTTTTTTTAGAAAGTAGTTTTTCAAAAAATCCCTTATTTCTTCTATTTTATAAATTCTTGGGTTTTTACTTCTTGCTTGAACCATACTTTTATATTTCTAACATTTCTTTAAAATTTGCAATTCTTTTATTAAAAAACTCTTCTCCTAGTGATCGAATTTCTAGATTCTTTGTTCAGTTCTCACAGAAAAGATGCTTATTGAGATAAACGCTTCATTTCAAAATTCCATCTTGATTCGCTTCCAATAAAACGGATTTAGTGATAAGCTCATACGGATCACTTTCTAAAAAATAAACTGGTAAAACAGGAAGTAAAAATAACTGAATATAAATATCTTTCTTAACTTGCTTTTTATACTCTTTAATAAGAGTATTTTTTTTATCTCTAAACTGAAAAGTAACAGTATGATTCTCTGAAATAAATAATGGAACAATCTGAAAAGTTAAACAAGATAGCATGAATAACAAATCGTCCATTACTACTTTAACATCAATTTCGATTCGCAATTGTATATCTGAAACAGCAAGACCTGTCTTTACTTCTTTAAATAAATAACTTTCCGCTAAAATTTTGGCAAATTTCTTTCTTAGTTTCTTTTCTTGTCGCGGGTATACATCTCTGGAATCTCCATTTTGAAAATGTTTTTGTTTTACATTCACAAGAATTGACTTGGACGACTTTCCATCTTCTGTGAATAATATTTCATTAGGCTTCGGATTATAGTTATTAAACACTACACATCTCACTAAAAGTAAATTCATAACTAAGAGTAAAAAGTATTTTTGTTTCATTTACTGCCGCTCTGCTTTTTATATTCATCTAAAATTTCTGCAATTAGTTTTGTTCGAGTATCCTCCAAATGGGGAATCGGCATACCGTTTGAGTATCGAACTGTTTTTTCTTCCTGTAAATTTTTATAAATTTGGCGTAGTATTTTATTTTTTTCATTGGTTACTGTAAGTATACATTCATAATGAAAAGAATCGATTGATTTTTTACTTCCTACTTCTCCTGCTCTTCTAGTATGTGAATATTTTAAAAAGTGAAATTGAAAACTCTCATATTTTTTCAGGCTAAAATCTTTTTCAGTAAAAAGCAAAACTTTATCAAAGTAATTTCCCTCTTCCAAAAAATTTCTAATATTCATCGTCAATTCATCTTCTATATCTTTTCTATCTTCATCGGATAACTCAGGTATAGTAGTTCGTTCGATGATAATAGTTTTTAAAATTTTACTATATTGTTTGTCGGGAGCTCTTAGATCTGACGTAGGTGGCATAGAAAAACAGTTTAAAACTGCGCATAATAAGAATAATCCGACTACTTGATTTTCAAACTTATAAAATATCTTCTCTAAAATGGAATATCTGATTACATTCAAACTCCTTACTACTTTTACAATGGCTAACTTTATTTTTCCCCCTATATATTTCAAATTCGACATATCCAAATTATTTGAAACCATGACCAATTCTTACTTTTTTACTCTTCTATCCATTTTTTCATCTAAAACTTCAACCTTCGATTCCCAATCCTTTTTTTCTGATGCCGGTAGCGGCAACTCTCTATTAAGCGGTTCGTTGTTGGAGATGTCGTCGTATTCTAGATCGTATCCAGCAATTCCAGCAAAAAAATCTGCAAATTCATTAAGATTCACACCAAGCCGAAATCCTAAATAAAGTCCTACAGATAATTCAACAGACCAAACAGTATATGAGTCACTAAAATAACATCTTTTTCCTCTAAAATTAATATAATGAATCGATATATAGTTTTCTTTGTAATGAGCACTAGATGAGTTACACGTATTAAAAAGAAATTCTAATCTCTTTATTTGTTTTTTTAAATTTCGTAAGTTAGTTGAATTATAAGGTTCATGATAGTTTGTGGAAGATAATAAATCGCTATTTCCAAAATAGATTTCTTTTCTTTCATTACCATCAAGAAATGAAATTACATTTTCATCATCACCTGTTTTATAAAGTCCAAAATGTCCATTTCTCATCCCAAACCCGACTCCAGAGGAAGCATTTTGAAACCCTAATACTCCTATCGTTTGGGTATTAAATCCGTAAACACCCTTCTCTACTCCAATATTTACAATATCCGTTAAATCATTTCCTCGATTGTACATGTATCGCTTAACGCTTGCACAATACACTAAATTAGAAATTACAAATAACAGAATATATTTACTCAATGATTTCATTCTTTTTCCTCCTAAGTTTTTCAAATTGCTTACACGATAGAATTGTACGAAAAGTTAGATTTTCAAACATTTACCACGCTCCTTTTGAAATCAGATAAGAAATAACCTTTGTGTTCTTAGCTTCTTTTGCAATGGCTAATGGAGTTTTGCCTTCTAAATTTTTTTTGTTCATAGGAGTTCGATTCTCAATTAAAAGTTTCACGAATGGTAATGGACAATAAACCGCATAGTGCAGAGCATTATTTCCTTCGTTATTTTCTAAATTCCCATTTGCTTTATAATCAAGTAATAGTTGAATCATATCTGTTTCGCAATAATGAGAAGCTATTGTTAGAGGAGTATCCTCTGAATTATTTTTCATATTCACATCAGCTTTGTTTGTAAGTAAAAGTCGAACTATTTTTATTTCACTAATCAATTTTAAATGTTTTGCATCGGGTCCAACTTGATACCCTGTCGCCAAATGAAGTGCAGTATCACCATTACTGTCTTTCTCATTAATATCTAAATCAGACATTTTTAGAATGGATTTTACTTCCTCAATTTCACCAGCCATAACCGCATCGATTAACATTCCCGTTTGATAAGTTTTTTCATCTTCCACTTTTTTCATAGCAATTTCTTTTTTCAACGTTTCCTTTGAATTTGAACTCTCGCTTGAAGCATTCGCAGGATAATCCGGATTTGTCACTCTTGTTGACTCAGAAATACAAGAAAGGGAAGTTAGAATAAATAGAAATAAAATTAGCGTTTTCATTATTCCAATATCGCAAATAAATATTGGATTGTCTATAGGGGATATCCCTATTTAAGGGAATTACCTATAGATTACTTCTCATAAGATTTTCAAAACTATTTAAAATATTTTTTTCACTTGCATCCAAACCCGAATCCTCGGAAAAAAGTTTAAAGAAGGAAAAACCCAATGGCTGAACTAAAAACAAAATCTATTGAAAAAGACGTAGTAGAATTTATCAACCAAATCGAAGATGAAACAAAACGTAAAGACGCACTCGCACTTCTGAAAATCTTCAGAGCGGTTACTCGTAAGAAGCCGAAGATTTGGTCAAATGGAACAATCGGTTTTGGGGAATATCATTATAAGTCAGAGCGAAGCACACAGGAAGGAGACTGGATGGCGACAGGTTTTTCTTCTCGAAAGGCAAACATTACAGTTTATATCATGTCTGGTGTAAAAAATTATCCGTCTCTTTTAAAAAAACTCGGCAAACACAAATTAAGCGGTGGGTCTTGTATTTACATTAAGAAATTAGACGATATAGATTTAGAAGTTTTGAAAGAATTAATCAAAGAGTCTATTACTGATTTAGGAAAAACTTACAAAATCAAGTAATAAATTACCTTAACTCAATCCTCTTTCATCGCTTCAACCATAATCGCAAAATTCTCTTGTGACTTTGTTTCGAATTTTTCTTTTATTGGAAAACTTTTATCGAACTCTAAAAATTCCAAAATGCCTCACGAGTTACTTCTTCGACTGCGCGATAATCCTTTTGGGTTTCTAAACGAATTTCCATAACTAATTTTTTCCTTTTTTACTTTCAATTTTGATTGTGGCAAAATCCTTTTTGTAATTCAGTCTGAATAAATTGATTACAAAAAAGAATCTAATTCTATTTACTATTCTCAGTAGACAAAGTTACAAGTCCAAAAACTTTTTTTTTATAGATACTTTACTTGACTAAAAAAAGTCTTATGTAAGAAGTTCAAAGAAAAAAGGATTTTTCTATGCAAAATATTTTTTCATTTCAATACTTAAAATTTATCACGATTTCTTATTTGCTATTACCCTGCATTTTTTTAACCAATTGTGGAACTGGTAAAGAAGAAGTAAAAGAGGCAAAAGACGTAAAGTATTTTTTCCCGGCAGGAGAAAAAGAAAAAGTCTTAGACGAAAATGGCAATGAAGTTAAAATAACAAACTCCGACCCCGAATTATTTCAAAAAGATTCCAAGAACTATGACGAAGTTTTCCGTGTAGTAATTTCCAGCGATTACTACAAAGTTCGCCAAATTCGTAAATCCGAATTCATCAAACGTAAACCAGATCCGGGCGGGGATTCAATTATCATGGAAGAACTCGTGAAATACAATAAAATCAACGCAGTCGATGACGGGATAATCAGTGTTAAGCTCAATTCTAAAACCGGAAAAATGGAAACCATCAATACGGATAGATCCACTCGCATTCAGCAGCTACTCAAGATTATCTCTAACGATGCAACCCGTTGGACACTTGAACATAAAAGCACTGAAGAGCCAACTGTAATCAAGTATTTAATTTCTTACAATGTAGTTTTAACTAACAAAACCTCAAGAGATACCGTGAAGGAAGAGTTAAAGAAGGAAGTAAAAAAATAAATTCTGTCCTACTACGTAATTTTCTAAACTTTTTCTGCACATAGTTTCTATTACCTGACCTAGTTCAGGTAAGGAGAAACTTATGCAAAAATCAATTCTTTTATTTTTAATCCTTACCCTATTCACTTGTCGCCATAAAAAGATTTCCAAGATATGGGAATTTCCTAGACCCGACAAATCAGGATTATCCTTCTTTAGCTACGGAACCGAGCCAAGTAAAGACGTTGTAGCTAATATAGATTCGCCACCAAACTGGGGACCTTCTTTAAAAACCGTTGAGGATAAGACCTGTCTGTATTCCCATGATGATTTTTTTCGTTCAAAGGAATATGGTCCAACTCTGGGACTTTGTTTAGAAACAAGTTCAGATAATGAAGCTTTGCTCAAGTTAGCTATCGAAACTCTAAACGAATTAGATGAAACGAAACTTCGCCCAGATGGATTTTTAAAACACGAAGGAGCAGAAGCGCATCTTTATTTTTTAAGTTTAACCGAAATTGTAAATGAAATCTCAAAGTCTCAATCTAGGTTACTTTTCATCGGGGATAATAGATTATTTGCCGCATTAGAAAAGAGAATGGATTTTAGTTTCGAAAAATATTTTTCCATTTCAGGAGCAAGGGAAAACCGGTTTGAAACTAGCTTTTCTCTTCCCTATTTTTCTATCTATAAAACAGATGAGGTTTACAAGTTAGTATTCCCTCCGAATGATTCTTGGACTCCAAGGTCTCAATTTCATTACCTAGTTATAGAATTTACTAATCTAACAGATTTTTTATCCAAGTTTCAAAACGGATTTTCCAATATCCAAACAATTAACGAAACTTGGAAAGAAAAATGCTCTAAAGAAAAATTAGAAATTACAGAGGTAATGGGGTACGCATCAGGAACAACCAAACGATTCATCGAATGGATTGGATCGAAAACAAATCCTACTTGTCTCGGATCAGTAAACATTTCTATTACCGAAACTACAAAGATTTTGAATTTAGATTCTCCTTTTTTATTTCCAGGTGCAGTAAAACTTTTTATAGAAGAAGAATCCCCACTCCAAGGAATAGTGTTAAAAGATCTAAATTGGAAAGAGATAAAAAGTAACTCGACTTTAGATATCAGACATTTTGATCTAGCGGATACATGGAAGTTACCAGAATCTGTAAAATTCAATTGGGTGTTAGATGAATTTTCTTTAAAAAGAAAACAATCCAACTGCGAATGGTCAAATGTTATTACCCTCAACTCTAAATTTTGCGGAGACCCGGGAATTGAATTTGCAGAAACTCTTGTCGCAATAAATCCAAACGATAACACCACTCCAACAACCGGCAATACCCCCCCATTAGAAAATTGCAAACCGGAAGAATTCACTCTTTCTGAATTAAACGCTTACGGCTTACGACCAGAAACCACGATAGACAAGTCAGGGAAATTTATAGAACTTCAATTCATCGGGGCAAAGGACTGTAAACTGATGGATTTGTCTTTAGTCGTCGGAGAAATTTCTATCCCACTCTTCGGAACAGAAATGATTCTAAAATCTAATTCCTATCTAGTAATCACTGAGGGAAAACATTTTTCCGATTTAAAGAATTTAATCCCTAGAAATATAGATTTTTTAGGCTGGCAGAATTCTATTGAAATAAAAAATACGTCTAGTACAAAAGTTCTCTGGAATGGACTTCGAGTAGAAGATTTTTTTCTATCACAGTCCATGAGTGGAGTAATCTCCTCCATGGTATTTAAGTCTGGGACTATTTCTCATCACCCAGTCCACAGCCCTATATTTTTACAATCGATCTACCGCATATCGCATTCTATGAGTCCGGGAGAGCCGAATGGAGAAATAGTGAATACTGCAACTGGAGAAATTTCAGAAATACTCTGGGCGGGCGCTTACAAAAATTCGATTTCCGTCCCAGACGACAAATTCATAGAGTTGAAAACGAAAGGAGAGGGAACATTAGAACTAGAAATCAATGCGGGAACAAAAATATCTAAGTTTTATTTTCCTGTCTCGAAATTAGATGCGTTTACAGTTTTATCAAGAAGCCCTTTTCAATGTTTTCCAGAAACACGTTCTATTCTATCCACTGAACTGAACATTTCAAACGAAATAACAAATTTAAAACTAAAATCTTCAGAGAATACAATCAGTGAAATTACCTACAACCCAACAATCGGACATGGACTAAATAATTCTTCCCAAAAAATACGTGCAAGTGTAGTAAATTCAGGAGTAAATTCCGTTCTAAGAACATCCATTCGTTCAACAAATAATTCAGTCCACTCGGAGTGCAAAGACCAGACGTATGCCAGTCCAGATAGACCAAATGAATTTGAACCATTTTTAGTAGATGAAAGTTTTGATTACTTAGGAAACGGAAAATTTTACTTAGCCGCTTCTTACTTGGATATACATTTACCCTTTAACGCAAAGGTATATTCTCATTTACCCCTTGAGCATTTTTCTATTCCTCTAGAAAAGTTAGGAATTACAAATCTACTAAAACCTATCGGTAATTTTTTACAAACCACGGGACTTGTCTATCAGAGACTAGAAAATTATTCGGACTTAAAAATCTATAATAGAGATGGAATTTTTATAGAAGGAATTATGACCAATCCCACCAATGCTCAGAACGAGTGGATACTCCTCTGTAATCGGAGTTACCTAGCAAAAGATATAACTGAATATGAAATTGAAGATGAGGATAGTGTAGATCAAATTGATTCTTACTTCAAAAGAAAAAAAATACAATTACCAACAGGTGTTTCAAGTGAATTTTCTGGAAATTCTACTTTACTCTCGCCAGGTCAATGCGGATACCTAGTAGATCCAGATGCTTCGAAATTAAACTTAAAGCTAATGGGAATTAGCCCAACTCTTATCTTTACAACCAGGTCAACGAGCACCATCGGAAATGGAATTTCCTCTGGCGAAATGTTAGATCTATATAAAACAAGCGGCGGGCAAAGAACGCATATCCACTCATTTGGAAATAAATATTCTCACGCGCCATTTATAATTCCTGTTAATACAGATGAAATTATACTTTTGTCCCCCGAAAAAAGAGGAGAAAACAAATACGACTACGAGGTCGTGAAATGGTAAAGATCGCCATATTACTATTTGCCGCATCTACATTATATGCTGAATATAATGTAGATGTAATGACAGTGAACAAAAGAACAATCCAAGAAAGACAAGAGAAATTAGAAACAATTACTACAGAGTCACGAACTTCGGATAATATAGTTGCAATTCATGGAAAATTTTCTGGATCTAAAAATACTTTTGGCTATGATATCCATATTATTTTAAACAAACGATTCAATGATAAGGACTACAAGGATATTCTATATCTAGGGGATAACTGTTATCTATCTCTTCCTATAAAAAAAATGGAAATTGTGTTCGGAAGATTTCTATTTCCACAAAGTAAAACTGTCCAGTCAAGCTGGAAAGACGGAATGGAAGGAGTTGGAATAAAAACACAAATATCTGAGTATTTCGGATTCTATATTTATCTAGTGGACTTTTATCGAGGTTATCCACTATTTGAAAAGTTTTTTCTTTATCAAAATATTCAAGACGAGAAAGAAAACGGGGAACGATTTCGACATGGGCTATCTCTTGTTTACCGTAAAGGAAATCTATTTTCCAAATTGCATTTTACTTATTTGAATCTAGGTAACTGGGGAAATGGGACTAGAGACGATATAAGATCCCAACCACGCGGAGATTCCGATTTCATTTACACTGGAGCTTGGAATATTTCGGAACAAACCAAGTATTTTACAATGGGAATGGAAATACAAGTCGTACGAGGTCTAGACAAAACCCAGTCCAATTCAGTTAGGAAAGAAAAATCTCTTCCTATTTCGGGAGAGTTACTACGCGTATATTTCGAGTCGTATTGGAGACTTTTTCAGACAAAGTTAGAATTTTTTTTACCAGATGCAGACAAACGAAATTCTCAGGGAGAAACGCTTGAAAGCGGTTACGTAGGATTTGGCTCTTATCCAGGAAAAGCATTTTTATTAAACCAAGAATTAAACTTTTATCCTGCGGGTTGGGTCACTCAGGGAGGATTACAGAAAGTAGACTCTATTTACGGTGGAAGGAAAAATTCCTTTTGGACGAATATACTTTTTTCCATGCGACTCGAAGATATATTTTTTATTTTAGAGGGAGACTACTTGGTTCCAAGACTCACAACAGGAGCGGCAACCGGTAGTATTTCTTTCGAGAGAGGAGATTACGAAAAAATTTTCTTATTCGAGCTAACCGGATCAATTTTATACGATAGGCGAAATTCTGATGGATTCTTTATTAGATGTAATCTTTCCAAACTTTATACTTCTAAAGATATTTTATTAGACGGAACTTCAACGTATTTACAAGGGGGGGTAATATTTTGAAAATTAAACTTTGTGCAAACTTCAGTATTATTTTAGAAAAAGGACTCTGCTCTTTCATAGGATTAGTAAATGTAAAAACTGTCCTAAATGGATTGAATTATTTGTCTTGGGAAATACGTTCCTCTCAGAAAAATATTAGACAGAATGAAAAAATTTCCTGTCAAATCAATTCTACTAAAACAGAATCGCAATTAAAAAAATTCATTCCTAAATACAAAAAAAAATTTGTATTGAATGTATTTTTGCTTATTGTTTTATTTTCATTTCTTTTTTGCAGCAACAGTAAAGGAAATGCAGACAAACAAAGATTAGCTCTTTTGTTGAGTAATTCATTCGATGATACAAAAGCTTTATTTTCCTACCCCGGGCGTTTTATTCATAGAGATAAAAAAAGAGAAGTGTTGAATTCAATTCTCTCGATCATAGAAAAAACAAAATTTTCCTTAAAAATCTATGCTTATTCATTCAACAATCCGGAAATTATCGGGGCACTCAAAGAAGCAAAAAAACGCGGTGTCATTATTGAGATTACTGGTGACAAAGAGCAAAACTATGAGTTGGCGCAAGAGAATGGATTTACAATCAACGTATGGAAGCAGCCCGGGCTTCACCATATAAAAGTAATTGTAGCGGATAATAGCATATTTTTCACCGGAACTGGAAATTTCTCCAAGAAAGGACTTACCAATGATTGGAATGGATACATACAGTTTACGATAGAAGAAATAAATCGAAACACAATGTTAGAATTTTTAGAAGAAAAACTAAATGTTCCAGTCTTAAATACAAATAAAATCCAATTCATTTCTTCACCGGAAAATGGTTTTCTAAGTCAAAACCTACTCCTGCAAAAGATTAGTGAAGCTAGAATTTCCATTGATTATTTAATCTTCGATCATTTTGATGCAGTAATAACTCACGCGCTAAAACAAGCAAGCTCGCGCGGGGTAAAAGTTACCGGCATATATGATGCTCCGGTGGACGAAGAAGGTAGGTACCTAGCAAATCAATTTTACGGATTCACCTCTAGAATTTATAAAGATGGAAATGAAGACATTATAGAGACAACCAAATTTCCAGAAGGAGGTTTACTTCATCACAAATCGATGATCATTGACGGCAGAATAGTATTATCCGGTTCTTATAATTACTCGACGAACGCAAGAGATTCAAATAGAGAAATTCTATTTATGAGCGAAAATCCTTACCTAACTTTTGAGTTTCAAGAAGAATTTAATCGAATTAAAGATAAATCCTATCCACAACCAATGAATCAATTTCATGTGTTTCCAGATAAGAGAGTATTAGAAATTTTTCCAATCTCTCAAGGTAATATTTGTTTGCCGCAGAACATAAAATCACCAGTCATTGAACTAGGCACCGGGATTTGGAAAACATATCTTTATTATCCGAAAGTAGAGAATACAAATTGTTTTTTTGTTTCAAGTTATGCGAAAATTTCATCTGGACTTACAAATGGAGATAGAAATGATTTTTTATCACTCGAACCTCTTTGGGATTCGTTTCAGATTTATGATAAATATTCGAATATTTCTTATACCTATAATTCTTCCAACCCGGATTCGCTTTTCTACTCAGGAAAAAGAATCATCTATAAAAAGCCAAAGTATCTAAGTTTTACAAATAATAATATCTATTTCGAAATGAGAGAAAATCTAGATATAAAAGGAAAACAAATTCGCTACTGGATTCCCGGAAAAGAAATGCGAGCGGCAACTATCGAACAGCCTGTCAATGGGGAAAGCGGATATTCAGCAAATATTTCTACCAATTCCACAGAGCGCCTTTTTGGAGCAGCATTCATTGAAACAGAAAATAGCTTTTACTTTTTTTGTTACCAGGATAGAACGAGAACAAATAAGGCTATTTTCGATTACCTGCTAAAACAAATTTATTTTGAGAATCCATTGGACTCTGATACAGAGATGAGTTGTCTGACAAATTAATTTTTGGGTGTCGCATCAGTATTTGAAGGCACGGAAGCGTTTAAACGCCTTCACATCGCTGATACGTAGGAGTAGAAATATTTTATTGTAGAATGAATACTTGCGGATAATTTAGATAAATCTAAAATTGCAAAAAAAAGAACGACTGAATTCTACTGAATTTCCTTAATCGTAATATCTTTTAAAGTTTTAGGAACGAAGTCCGGATCACATTGTTTGGGTTCTTGATTTTCTCGTAATTTTTTAAAAGAGAACTCTCCCGTATACGTTTCATTTTTGCTATATGTGGATTCTCCTTTTATAATATCTTTTACAACTTCTCTCCAGATTAGATTTCTATTATGTACATTTCTAATTTTGACCTCACAGTTTCCCTTGAATTCAGGGATTCCAGGCGGGCAATACGAAGCAGCTCCCTGATGTTCATAATTATACTTTTCTTTCTCTTTTTTGCTGATAACATAACTCGGAAAGCATGATTCTTGTATATCCACCTTAATATCTCCTTTTACAAGCCGCCAAATTCCCTTATAATATCCGACTGTTCCCTTTTCATGACCAGGGCAGTAATTTATACCTGCTTGAATTGCAACTCCATTCTTACAAAGATAATATAATATTGCATCTCTTGGTCCCATATCTTTAATTACACCAGCAACAGCAGTTTCATCATAACTATACTCCTGTCGCCATTTTTGAATTTTCGCCTTCCAGTCAGGGTGTTTTCGAGGATTTTCCATATCAGGATCTTTCTCAACATAGGCAAATGCGTTATAACCACGATCAACAGCCTTCGCCAAATAGCTATATGCCTCATCCAACTGATTTAATCGACTATAAGAACAGGCTAGGTTATACATCACAAGTTCTGGTCGATTCAATTCATCTCTGTATTGCCAGTCAGAAATAGAAAGAGATATCTGATAAGCCAAAATAGAATCTTCTAAACGATTCAAGTTCGCAAGGCTATTTCCATAGTGATAATAGAGTTCTGTTAATGGATAAAATTCAATTGCCTCTTCATACTCTTGAATTGCTTCTAAATATTTCTTGGCTTTATAGAATCGAATTCCTTTTTGTATTTTAGCATAAGCCTTAGATTGTAGTTGTTCCCGAGTTGAGGCAGAAATATTTTCTCCATTTACAATTGTTTGTTTGTAACTTACCCATTCTCTGGAAAGATAATTTTTCTTGGGAACAATAAATGTTTTTTCCTTCGGTGCTTCTGGCTCAGGAGTTTTTTTGCAGGTAATTATAAACATGCAAATGATAACGAGAAGTAATAGGTTTTTTTCTAAGCAGTTCTTCATTTTTGAAATGGTGTTCCCAAATAAAGATTAAGTCAATTCTATCTCGCTCTAACACGTAATTTTTCTAAAAAAAAAAATTATTTCTAGCTAAATTTCTTTTCCTGATTTTCACAAATGCAATCCCGGATTATTATGAAAATTTTTTATACTCCAACTTTTTACAATAAATGTAAAAATCTAAACGAAGATCAATATAGCTCAACCCTACTAATTCCAAAAAACTTAATAGGTTTTTGGAACACAAAAACTAGAGGTGGCGAACACAGCCTTAGGGATTACCTTCATTTGCTGCTCAAGAAGTATAGGTTTTTGATATATAATGGAATCTTACATAAAAACGAAAATCTGATGACCGAAATTCAGAAAAATGACCTCAATCTCCAGAAAGTGGCTATTCGTCCTTATCCGAAAGACTGGGCAGAGCTTAAACAGTTAAAAGCTTTCTTTAACAAAAGTATTTGCCTTATCGTAGTCTTTCTGATAATGCTTGACTCTCTAGGTGTAGCAGAGACTCTTCCCGAACAGTTAGCCAACTTTGGAATTCCGACACTATCCAAATTTCGACTATGCACAAAA
This sequence comes from Leptospiraceae bacterium, assembly GCA_017996175.1. Classification (GTDB taxonomy): domain Bacteria; phylum Spirochaetota; class Leptospiria; order Leptospirales; family Leptospiraceae; genus UBA2033. Next base: position 58,512 of record JAGOHK010000013.1, on the reverse strand, counting down.
GTATTCCTTTCTAGGAAAAATTCAGTCTTTGGCAGGGAAATGCAATATCGGAGAGATAAGTTTTATCGCAAAGTTTAGGAAATTCTAAAAATTTTATCAGCACCCGTATCAAGGCAAATCGAAATTAGGCGAAGCTGTATTTTTCACAAAGTAAATTCCATCAAAGCCAATAAAGCATAATTTCAAAAGAACGAAATACATCTACTCCGAGTGTTAGGGATTAAGCGGTGTCAAAAAATTGTGTTGGCGTACGAATTCCTTTCTGCTTAAATTGGTTTACAATTTTTTGACAAGAGCGAAAGCCCGACCCTTGCTTTAATTCATTTGGATTTTTGTGCTTGGAAAAATTGCAAGGGGAACACCCAAGAAATTTAAAAAGGAGTAAGTGAGGAATTTCGGAGCTGACGGGACTCGAACCCGCGGCATCCTGCGTGACAGGCAGGCACTCTAACCAACTGAGCTACAGCTCCTCTAGACATTTTCCAATTTATATAGATACGTCTTTCGGTCAAACTTTTTTCACAAAAAAGTTCTTGCCATAGAAATTATTGTGTCTAAAAAAGTGTTATGAGGAATTTTTTTATTCTACTACTGGCATTTGCTATTTCTTTTAGCTTTGATTGCCGTGATCTAATGGCATCTAAAACTGTCTGTTACCTCATAAAAACGCAAGACTCTAAAACCAAACCAAAGTGTCATCAAGAGAAAGAATCATCAAAGAAGGATTGTGATTGTGCTAAAACCAAAACAACCAGTATTCAAGATTCAAGTAAAGATTTAAAAAAATCTTTTCGTATCGAGTTTGTTTTTAATTCTCCTTTAAATGTATTGTGCCCTTTTGATATTTCCTCTAACGCATTTTTTTCTTTTGTTCCTAAAATTATTTCCCCGCATTCAAAACCTTGCTTAGTCAAAACTATTCATCTTCTGATTTGATTTTTTTCTCCAATATTGCTCAATGCTGTAAAATTAAGGAAATTATTTACAGTCATTTCGAACCTACGAAGGTGCTGGATTTACGACAAAGCAAATGGGTAGACACATCAGTTTGTGCGCAGTAGCTCCAGCGTGAGAAATCTATCTAGCAAACATAATATTAGGCTTATCTTATACTTTGTAAGTAAAATAGACCTCTCACGGTGATACTGTTCGAGGTGACTGTGTAAGCACCCCCCTAACTTGACAGCAATTGAATTCAAGAATGGCGCTTACGCTAATTAGCGGTCTTTCTTATACTGAGTTCACTTTATTTACTAATATTATTTAAAAATCCTTTAGGAGGATTACAATGAATCGAATACTTATAATTTTAATTTTCCATTTAACAATGGTTATTCACTCACAAGAAATGGATACCCAGTTAGAAAATTTGATTTCTGCACACCCAGAAATTCAGTCTCTAAACGCAGAGTTAAATTCCAAACGTGCAAATGCCGGACATGAAACCACATACCCAGACCCAAAGATTGGAGTGGCATTTCGTAATTATCCGACACGTTCCTATTCTTTTAATGATAGAGCTTACGACACTCCGAGTATGACTGGAATTGAATACAGCATCTCCCAAGAAATTCCATTTCCGGGTCGATTGACTTTACAAGGAAAAGTGAGTAAACTAAATGAAATGGAATTTCTACATTTCTCTAGGTCTCGCAAAAATCAATTTTTACTTGAATACCTTACCCAGTTGATTCGATTAAAAACTACCGAAAGGAAAATTTTACTGAATAGCTTAATTCGAAAAACCTTAGAAAGTCAAAAGGTGATTTCTTCTTCTACCTTTGCCACTGGAAATTCCGCTCTTTCTAAAACTCTAAAGCTACAAGTAGAAGTTACCCGCTCTGAAGAGCGTGGTATTGAATACGATCGGGATAAAAAAACTTCTCTTGCTTCTTTGGAATATTTTAAAACCGAGTCTTCGAATCTATCTAAGATTTTAGAAGCGGATACGGGCAAATACCTTTCCGAAAAAGCAAATTTCATCAAATTAAACAAGGAAAATCTAAAACAAAATCTTGTAGAAAATCCAAATTATAAATTAGCCTCTGTCGCCATCGAGCGTGCAAAAAATGAAAGTAAACTTTCTTCTCTACTTCATGCTCCTGATACGGAAATTTTCTTTGCCTATATGAGAAGGCGAAATCAGATTGTGACTGTAGATAACGGTCCATTAAACTACCAAATCATGGACAATACCGAGTACCGGGGAGATTTGTTTTCTGTCGGAATGAATGTCCGCGTGCCAGTTTGGTCTTTCTTTTCTAGCCATGAATTAAAAGAGCGGTCAAATGAAAATACCCGCTCTAAGGCATTTGAACTCGAAAAAAACAAACTCTTCTTAGAATCCAACTTTGACAAACTAATCTCTACCCTTGAATCCTTGGATTTGCAAATTGAACTTTATCAAAAGAGATTAATTCCAGAACTAAATAAAAGTTTATCTGCATTATCCTCTCAATATGCCAGCGGGAAATTGGACTTAATAGAAGTCCTTAGCACTAAAGTCGAGTTACAAAATGCATATATCACAGAAGAAGAATTACTAGAGAAGAAAAAAATTACTACTCTATTAATCCTAGAACTAACTGACAATTTACTTAAACCAACAGGAAACTAATATGAAAAAAATATTCCTTTCTATTATCATAATTCTTACCCTCGTTTCTTTTTTAGAATCCTGCAAAAAGGAAAAAGAAACCTGGTATTGTCCAATGCACCCAACTTATACGTCTGATCGAGCAGGGCAATGTCCTATTTGCAATATGAACCTAGTCAAAAAAGAAATCGTCCCTGCTAAATCCATGCCACATAATGAGCATGAACACGAAAATACCTCGGCTCCAATTGGTGAAAAGAAAGCAGAGAATACTATCTATTTGCCGGAAGACAAACAAAGGCTTATTGGCATTAGGACTGCCCTTGTAGAAACGATCCCTCTAAATAAAAAAATCATCGCCTACTCTAGAGTAGCCTATGACCCTGAGTTGTATACGGCTATCTTAGAATACAGGGAAGCACGAAAAGCGACTCAGTTACTCACAGAAGATTCAACTCCAATGCCAAATTCTCTTGCCAATTCCAGCATTGTTCGGCTTAGGCAATTGGGACTTTCTGATTCTCAAATCTCTGAATGGGGAAATTCCACTCGTAATCCTGATGAGCTAATCTTGGGAAGTAAAAATGGACGAGCCTACATTTATTCCTCCATCTATGAATCTGACATTGGTTATGTAAAAAAAGGTCTCAAAGTAAATCTAAAGATGGATTCGTTTCCAGATAAAATTTTTACCGGTGTTATTCAAAGCGTCGACTCCATTCTAGATGAAAAAAATCGAACCCTCCGATTCCGTTCTTATGTTACTGATAAGGATAATATGCTTAAACCGCAGATGTTCGGAAATATCGAAATTTCTATTCCTCTAAAAAAAGCTCTCTCCATTCCAAAGTCCGCTCTTCTCAATACCGGCAAACATAAGTTAGCCTACAAAAAAGTTTCGATTGACCAATTTTCTCCTGTGATGGTAAAAACTGGAATGGAGACCGATGACTTCTATGAAGTTCTAGATGGCTTAAAGGAAGGAGATGAAATAGTAGTCGAATCCAATTTTTTATTAGACTCAGAAAGCAAAATCAAACTAGGAGGATCTTCCAATGAACACAACCACTGATCCAAATTCCTTTACTTCTAAAATCATTCGTTTCTCAGCACATAATAAGTTTTTAGTTTTAGTTATGACGGCAGTAATTCTCATTGCTTCTTATTATTCTCTAACCCATATCCCACTGGATGCAATTCCTGATCTTTCGGATACGCAAGTGATCGTTTACTCTCGTTGGGATAGAAGTCCCGACATCATCGAAGACCAAGTCACTTATCCGATCATCACAGGTCTTCTCGGTGCTCCCAAAGTAAAAGTCATTCGCGGTTTTTCCGACTTCGGCTATTCCTTCGTATACGTTATCTTCCAAGATGGAACGGATATTTATTGGGCGAGGTCTCGCGTGTTAGAATACTTATCTCGAATCCAATCTCGTTTGCCCCAAGGCGTACAAACCGAGTTAGGTCCCGATGCGACTGGTGTAGGTTGGGTTTACCAATATGCGTTAGTAGACAAGAGCGGCAAAAACTCATTAACCGACATTCGCTCTTTTCAAGATTTTAAACTCCGTTACCTGTTAAATGCAATCCCCGGTGTTGCAGAAGTAGCAGGCATTGGTGGATTTAAAAAACAGTATCAAGTCACTGTTAGCCCCATCGCACTTCAGGCTTATGGAGTTTCCATGGAATCTGTTGTTCAAAAGATCCGCGAATCCAACCAAGAAACAGGGGCAAGGCTCATGGAGTTAAGTGGTGCGGAATACATGATTCGAGGAAAAGGTTATATCCGTAACATTTCAGACATTGAAACCATTAGCCTTGGAACGGATATTACGGGGACTCCTGTGTTAATTAAAAACGTTGCCAAAGTCGAATTGGGTCCTGATTTACGACGAGGGATTTCTGATTTGGATGGGGATGGAGATACGGTGGGGGGAATCATTGTTATGCGTCATGGGGAAAATGCTCTTTCTGTGATAGAAAAAGTCAAAGAGAAGATAATGGAAATTACCCCCTCTTTACCAGAAGGATTAGAAATTGTCACAGTCTATGATCGTTCTTCTTTGATACTAAATGCCATTCACAACTTAAAAGAAAAATTACTAGAAGAAATGATTATCGTTTCGATTGTGATATTAATTTTTCTTTGGCATTTTCCTTCTGCTATTGTGCCGATTCTTACGATTCCTATTTCCGTTTTCATTTCGTTTATTCCTATGTATGCACTGGATATTCATTCCAATATCATGTCTCTTTCTGGAATTGCGATTTCTATTGGAGTCTTAGTAGACGGTGCAATTGTAGAAGTAGAGAATGCTTATAAAAAGTTAGAAGAATGGGAATCTGGTGGTCGAGTGGGTGACTATCATGCAGTGCGACTCGAAGCTCTTCTAGAAGTCGGACCTTCTGTGTTTTTTTCGCTTCTTGTTATTGCTGTCGCCTTTTTACCTGTATTCACATTGGTCGATCAAGAAGGAAGACTATTTCGCCCCCTCGCCTACTCTAAAAATCTGGCTATGGCAATTGCGGCTATTCTTGCTTTAACCCTTGATCCTGCTTTTAGAATGCTTTTTACTCGTATGGATCCGTTTACTTTTAAGAACAAGTTTTTAAATCAAGCGGCTACTACGTTGTTTGTCGGTAAATACTACAAAGAAGAGAATCACCCTATCAGTAAAATTCTTTTCCAATACTATGAGCCAGCTTGCACTTGGGTTTTAGCTCATCCCAAGAAAGTAATTCTTTCTTCTGTAGTTGCAGTGCTTTTGACTATTCCTGTCTACTTACATCTAGGATCCGAGTTTATGCCACCTCTCTACGAAGAATCCTTGCTTTATATGCCAACAACATTACCTGGAATTTCCGTTGCCGAAGCAGAGCGGCTAATGGTAAATATGGATAGAAAACTAAAAAGTATTCCTGAGGTTGTTCGCGTATTTGGGAAAGCCGGACGAGCAGATACGTCAACCGATAGTGCTCCTTTTTCCATGATGGAAACAGTTGTGCTAGTCAAACCACAAAAGGAATGGAGACAAAAAGAAAGATTCTATTCTAAATTACCTAGTTTCACTCATTTCCTATTTAGAAGTTTTTTTCCTGATAGAATTTCCAAAGAGGAATTGATTGCGATTTTAGACAAAGAACTTTCTTTTCCTGGAGTGTCGAACGCATGGACGATGCCGATTAAAACTAGAATTGATATGTTATCAACAGGTCTTCGCACACCAATCGGAATTAAAATCCAAGGAGAATCGCTCGAAGAAATTGAAAGATTGGGAATTGAAATGGAAGGAGTTTTAAAAACACTTCCGGGCGTAAGGTCAGTTTTTGCAGAACGAACTGCTGGTGGATATTTCTTGGACATCAACTTAAAACGAGAAAAATTAGCTCGGTATGGAATCACGATTGCTAGTGCGCAAAATATCATTTTGACTGCAATAGGAGGAGAGCCAATTACACAAACCATCGAAGGGCGAGAGAGATATACGGTTAATATCCGTTATCCGAGAGCGCTAAGGGAGAACGTAGACCAACTCAAACGAATTCTAATCCCTACTCTCACTGATTCTCATATTCCAATCGGAGAAATTGCCGACTTAGAATATAAAACAGGACCTGCGATGATCCGAGATGAAAATGGATTTCTCACCGGCTACGTATATTTAGACACAGGAGAATCTGACATCGGGGGATTTGTAGAGCGCGCAAAATCGAAAGTAACCGAATCCGTAAAACTCACAAAGGGTTATACGTTAGTCTGGACTGGTCAATACGAAAACATCATCCGAGTCAGAGAGAGGATGAAACTTGTAATTCCCATCACTCTTTTTATCATCTTCTTTTTGATTTATATGAATACGAAATCCTATACGAAGACAATGATTGTTATGTGTGCGGTGCCTTTTTCTCTAATTGGTGCTGTGGGATTTTTATTTATCTTAGATTACCAAATGTCTATCGCTGTTTGGGTCGGGATGATTGCTCTCATGGGGCTTGATGCGGAAACAGGAGTATTTATGTTACTCTATTTGGATTTGTCGTATGACGATGCAAAACGGAAAGGTCTACTTAGAAATGATCTAGAACTAAAAGATGCAATTCTACATGGTGCAGTCAAACGAGTTCGCCCAAAGATCATGACAGTCCTTTGTGCTATGATGGGGTTACTTCCTATTATGTGGTCAACAGCAACCGGCTCGGATATGATGAAACGAATTGCCGCCCCAATGGTTGGGGGACTTGTCTCCAGTTTCGCCCTAGAACTTTTAGTTTACCCTGCTATTTATTACTTATGGAAGCGAAAAGAGTTAGAAGTTCATTAAAAGGAGAAAACAATGAAACAGGTTTATAAAATAACGTTAGTAGGAATACTTTTCCTACTTGGCAGTCAAGTTTGGGGCGAGGAAACAAAAACAACAAAAGTTCTGGAAGAATTATTCCAACTTCATGATATGCTTGTAAAGGAATCCACTTCAAAATTGAATGTAAAACAGTTAGAGAAATTACTCAAACAGGGTGGAGACTCTAAACAAGATTCGGAAACATTCAATAAAGCAATTCCAAGTTTGCAAAAATTGGAGAAAGCAAACTCTTTAGAGTCAAAGAAAAACGCTTACGCGGAGCTAATTGAAACTCTAACGATAGTTGTTAAGAAAAATAACAAAGCAGGTGCCAATTTGTTTTACTGCCCTATGGTAAAAAAGAAGTGGATAGCAAAAGGAGATACAATTGTAAATCCTTATGATAAAGAAATGCGAAATTGTGGAGAAAAAATTTAATACCGTCCTAGTATATAGGAAAATCAAAGGAGAATATGGAATGAAAAATTCAAAATTAATTATTAGTTTAGTGTTAAGTCTATTCGTAAGTGTAGCGGTTATAGCACAAGATACAAAAGACGCAAAGTCTGCTAAAGATGCGAAGTCTGCTAAATCAGCAAAGGACGCAAAAGATGCTAAGTCTGCTAAAGATGCAAAAGACGCAAAATCTGCTAAAGATGCGAAGGATGCAAAATCTGCTAAAGACGCTAAAGAAGCACCAAACAAAAAGTAAATTTTTAGTGTAGTTTTTAGGATGTGAATTCTTTTTTTATACAGGATTCACGTCCTAATCAAACAACCCACTCTCAATTTTAGAATTTCTTTTTTCTAACTCCAAAAGTAACTTTTTATTTTCAATTCCACCTGCATAACCCGTTAAACTTCCATTAGCCCCAATAACACGATGACAAGGAATAATAATTCCTAATTTATTTTTTCCATTGGCAGAAGCTGCCGCACGAATTACTTTTTCGTCTCCAAGTCGACCGGCAAGTTCAAGATAAGATATCGTTTCTCCGTAAGGAATTTTTTCTAGTTCTTTCCAAACTCTTTTTTGAAATTCAGTTCCAGTTAATTGGTATGGAATTGTGAAAACTTTTCTAGTTCCAGAAAAATATTCTTTTAGTTGTTGGATACATTCACGGATAATAGCCGTTTCTCCCTCTACATCCAATTCATTCTTTTTAGATTCAGATTTTACAAAAGAAATGGAATGAATTTTATCTTCGTCCCCTACTATTTCCAAATCTACAGTTGAAAAATTAGAATATACAGTAATCGTTTTCATTTTTTAAACATTGGCAGGGGATTGAATGGAGTTTTAAAAAAATTACCAAGCCCCAATTGAAATAATCTACTGTGAAAACCTAAATTTGGAAACTCAGCCTGAGTCGCTTTTACAAATTCTTCTGGAATATTAAACTTATACACACCTAGACTTACATCGACCAAATCTGCAATCCGAATCAACTCCACACTATTCGAAAAATCGCCAGTATAAGGAGTTACTTTATGATGCATATCAATCATAAGAGAGACTTCAGAAATCCAATCTGACCTATTTACTTTTCTTAAATACTCTGCTGCCATTTCAATCGAAGGATCTAGATAGTCAAATGTCTGATGAGTCCAAATACCCAAATCATGAAAAGCGAGAGTTATTGCTAATTTATCAAAGTCTTCCGTCCTACCTCCCAAAAGAAATAATGCAAAATTGAAAACTCGATAAACATGATTCTTATAACGCTCGAAATCTGCTTGCAACGAATTTCGATATTCGATAAGGATTTCATCAATCAGAGGATATTCTTTTATTATCTGCATAAATTAAATCCATAAAATAAATTGAATTAGGCGTAAAGGAGTTATTCTTTTTGTCATTCCCGAAATCCCTTATCGGGGATCTCAAGTAATATTGAATCCCTTTTAGAACAAGAGATTCCCGATATCGCTCGGGCGGTTGCGGCGATAGCGGGTGGAATTTCGGGAATGACAGCTTACGTGATTTTTCAGTATTACCCGCAATCCTTACACCAAATTCATATTAAATAACTAATCACATCGGTGTTCATCGTCCCTATCTGTGGTAATCTTTCCAAGCAAAAAAAAAGCCGGAATAAATCCGGCTTTCTGAGTAGAAAATCACCGTTAAGCGATCTTCGAATTTTAAAATCAGACTACCATCTGTAGTGACTGAAAGCTTTGTTAGCCTCTGCCATCTTACGAATATCTTCTTTTTTCTTGATAGAAGATCCAGTTCCTTTGTGAGCGTCTAGAATCTCTGCTGCTAATTTGGAAGCCATAGATTTTTCATTTCTGTCCCTAGAGTAGCGGATAATCCATTTAATCCCCAGTGCAAGTCTTCTTTCAGGACGAACTTCAATAGGAACTTGATAAGTAACCCCACCCACACGTCTAGATTTAACTTCGACTTCCGGTTTAACGTTGTTAAGCGCTTCGTGGAATACTTTGTAAGGATCCGTGCTTAGCTTGGTTTGGATATTATCCATTGCATTGTAGAAAATTTGTTGCGCTGTGCTCTTTTTTCCATCATACATTAGGCAATTGATAAATTTGCTGATAACTTTATCATTGTATTTAATATCTGGTACGATATGTTTTGCTTCTGCTTTTGTTCTTCTTCTAGACATATATTTCTCCTAACCTAAGCCTTTGGTCTCTTAGCACCGTATTTAGAACGGCTTCTTCTTCTTTTATCCACACCTAGTGTATCAATGGTTCCGCGGATAATATGATAACGAACCCCAGGTAAATCTTTTACCCTTCCACCACGAATTAGAACAACGTTATGTTCTTGTAGGTTGTGACCTTCGCCTGGTATATAAGCTGTTACCTCAATTCCAGTTGTGAGTCTAACCCTTGCTACTTTACGTAGGGCAGAGTTAGGTTTTTTGGGAGTAAATGTCATTACTCTTGTGCAAACACCACGTCTCTGAGGGCAACTTTTAAGTGCTGGAGACTTGGTTTTCTTTTTTTGTTTGTTTCTTCCGTGTCGAATTAATTGATTAATTGTTGGCATTCATTCCTCTAAATATATATAACAGCCTTATACTGTCAGATTTTTTCATTATTCCTTTTTGTAAAGTGAAAACTGTATAAAACAGTTCTCACTCATCATCCTCATCATCGTGATCTGCTTCCAAATCATTTTTGTCCGTGATATGAACCGCTAGAGAGTTTGTTTGCAAAGGTGGAAATTTTTCTTCCTCTTCTTCGCCAGCTTGTCTCTCTAAATCCCCGTAGAACTCCTTGAAAACATCAATGTCTTGGTATTTTCTCATTCCAGTTCCAGCCGGAATCATATGACCTATGATTACATTTTCTTTTAATCCAATCAGATGATCTGTTTTTCCCTTGATTGCAGCATCCGTTAAAACTTTTGTAGTTTCTTGGAATGATGCGGCAGAGAAAAAGGACTCTGTGTTGAGAGATGCTTTTGTTAAACCAAGTAAAATCGGAGTAGCTTGAGATGGACTTCCACCTTCAGCGTCTACTCGTTTGTTTTCCTCTCTAAAAGAAAAACGATCTACTTGTTGTTGTGATACAAAAGAGGTATCCCCACTATCGGTAATCATCACCTTACGAAGCATTTGTCTTACAACTACTTCGATATGTTTATCATTGATATGCACACCTTGTAGACGATAAACTTCTTGCACTTCCTTAACTAAGTAAGCATGTAATGCGTTAGTTCCTCTAACTCGCAAAATATCATGTGGATCAAAGTTTCCATCATCTAACTGGTCACCTTGTTTCACATAATCCCCGTCAGCCACACGTAATTGTTTTATGACCGGAATTGCAACTTTGACTCTTTCTAAATCAGGGTTATCGGGGATAATATAGAATACGCGCTTTTCTTTTACGATTTCTCCTTTGTCCTCAATACGTCCACTTGTCTCAGCAAGTGTTGCCGCGTCTTTCGGACGACGTGCTTCAAAAAGTTCGTCTACTCGTGGTAAACCACCTGTAATATCTCGAGTCTTCTCAGCGATAGACGGAATCTTAAAGAGAATATCTCCGATTTTAACTTTATCCTCGGACACAATATTGATCAAAGCATCAACTGGAACAGCATATTCTTCTGAACCATTTTCTCCGCTAACAACCATACGTGGATTTAATTTTTCTCTTTTTTGTTCGATTACTTTATAAATAACGTTAGAAGTTTTTACGTCCTCATCACGACGAACGTTTTTACCAACTTCCAAATCCACCCAAGCAACAGTTCCTTCTAATTCCGATACAACTAAATCGTTGAACGGATCAAACTCTGCTACTGGACTGTTTGCTTTGATAATATCATTTTCTTTTACTAATAAAATTGTTCCAATCTTAACAGGAATTACAATGTCCTCTCCAATAATTCTAAAACGACCATTTGCAATTTCTACCCTACCAGGCATTTCAGCGTGAATCATCTCCCCTTTCATATTGGTGGAAATTACTTCCCCTTTGAGTACATTTTGACCATCTACAACACGGATATTTTGTAATTCAGACAACAGTAGATCTTGGATTAAATGTTGCACCACAATAGAGCCACGGCGGCTAAAGATTGTTTGCCCCTTTTGGTTTTGAATAAGTCTTCCATTTACTAATTTAACAACGGATTGGAAAGATACCTTGTGTTCCTTTTCCTTAACTTTAGCAGACGCAGCACCCCCAATGTGGAAAGTACGCATCGTCAACTGTGTTCCAGGCTGACCAATCGACTGAGCAGCGATAGTTCCCACTGCCTCTCCGATTTCAACAGGCACAAGTCGCGCCATATCCATCCCGTAACACTTAATACAAATTCCTTGTTTAGCATCACAGGTTAATGGAGAGCGAACTTTGATTTTTGTATAACCAAGGTTTTCAATTTTTTGTCCAACAGATCGGACAATTAAAGTATTTTTTGGATACACAACTTTTTCAGTGACTGGATCAATTACTTCCTCTGCCGTATAACGTCCGAAGACTCTATCAGCAAGAGATACAATCACGTTCTCGCCTTCTTTTACAATGCTTAACTCTACGAATTGATCAGTTCCACAATCTGGTTCGTTGATAATTACATCCTGAGAAATATCTACAAGTCTTCTTGTTAAGTAACCAGCATCGGCTGTTTTAAGAGCTGTATCCGATAGACCTTTACGAGCACCGTGAGTTGAAATGAAGAACTCTAAGATACCAAGACCTTCACGGAAATTAGAACGAATAGCAAGTTCAATAATTTCTCCAGAAGGTTTTGCCATTAGCCCCCGCATACCAGCTAACTGACGAATTTGTGCTTTAGATCCTCTAGCACCAGACGCTGCCATGACATAAACTGGATTGAATCCACCTTTGTCTTTTTCGAGTTCTTTGAACATACTGTCCGTAATTCTATCATTTGCTTTTGTCCAAATCTCGATTACTTTTTTCTTACGTTCTTCATTGGTAATAATACCTTTACGATACTCCATATCCGCTTTTTCTACTTCTTTGTTTGCCTCTGAAACTAAAATAGGTTTTTGAGGAGAAACACGAATATCTTCAATTGAAATCGTTGGAGCAAAGATAGTTGCATAACGGTATCCAAGTTTCTTGATTTCGTCGAGCATAACGACAGTTGCCGCAGGTCCAAATGAATCATATACATCGGAAATAATTTTGTTTGTTTCTTTATCACCGAGTACGCGGTTAACAAAGTTATACCCTTTAGGCATTGCAGTGTTAAATATCATACGACCAGGAGTTGTTTCGATGATTTTTTCGTTATAGAGAACACTAATCTTTGCTCTTAAATCTAACCAACCACCATCGAGTGCATATTGAATTTCTTCTAAGTTTGTGAAGAATTTTCCATGACCTTTGGCGTTAGCTACTTCAGAGGTTAAATAGTATATACCTAGAACGATATCTTGTGTTGGTCCACAAATTGGATGACCGTTTGCAGGATTAAGGATATTATGCGGGGAAAGCATAAGCATCCAAACTTCTAACTGCGCTTTAGGAGATAATGGAACGTGAATCGCCATTTGATCCCCGTCAAAGTCAGCGTTAAACGCATGACATACAAGCGGGTGAAGTTTGATTGCTTTTCCTTCTACTAGAATTGGAAGGAATGCTTGAATCCCAAGTCTATGTAATGTCGGAGCACGGTTTAAAAGTACTGGATGTTCTCTTACTACTGTTTCTAATGCTTCGAATACATCTTTGTCTTCTGCTTCTACTTTTTTCTTCGCAGACTTGATGTTAGGCGCAAGTTCTAAATCCACAAGGCGTTTCATGATAAATGGTTTGAATAATTCAAGAGCCATTTTTTTAGGAAGACCCATTTGGTGAAATTTAAGTTCAGGACCTACTACGATTACAGAACGACCGGAATAATCTACCCGTTTACCTAAAAGGTTTTGTCTGAATCGACCTTGTTTCCCTTTGAGCATATCGGAGATAGACTTAAGAGGACGATTTCCTTTTCCTTTAACGGTTCTTTTACGGCGAGAGTTGTCGAATAACGCATCTACAGCTTCTTGCAACATACGTTTTTCATTACGAACAATAATTTCTGGCGCTTTCAGAGTTAAAAGTCTTTTGAGACGATTGTTACGGTTAATTACACGTCTGTATAAATCATTTAAATCAGAAGTAGCGAACCTACCTCCGTCGAGTTGAACCATTGGGCGAAGTTCTGGTGGAATAACAGGAACGTTATCTAGAACCATCCACTCAGGACGGTTACCAGAATCACGAAATGCTTCGAGCACTTCAAGGCGTTTAATTAAACGTTTGTCGGTAACTTTTTTCTCTTGGATTTTTTGGCGGATAACACGCGCCTCTGCATCTACATCAATACGAGCGAGGAGTTCTTTGATGGCATCGCCACCAATACCGGCGATAAATTTATCACCGTATTCATCCAAATAAGAATGGTATTCATCCTCATCTAGCAACTCACCTTTGAGTCTTCCTGAATCAGCAGGATCAATGATTACATATTTTTCAAAATAGAGAATTGTCTTGAGAGCGTTCATCGTCATGTCAAGTAAAAGTCCCATTCTAGATGGAACAGAACGATAGTACCAGATATGAGATACAGGAGCGGCTAACTCAATATGCCCCATTCTTTCGCGACGCACCTTAGAGTGAGTAACCTCAACTCCACACTTATCACAAATTACACCTTTGTAGCGGATAGATTTGAATTTACCGCAGTAACATTCCCAGTCTTTGGTTGTCCCAAAAATCTTTTCACAAAACAAACCTTCTCTTTCTGGTTTTAATGTACGGTAATTGATTGTTTCCGGTTTTTTTACTTCTCCGTAAGACCATTCTTTAATTCTTTCAGGAGAAGCGATTTTGATTGTAATTGAGTCAAAGCTTGTATAATTTTTCATTCAGTCGTTGCCTCTAGATATTCTCTATAGATTCGATTTTAATTTTCTTTTTATTTCTGGAATACTCATCTTCATAATCCGCAATATCTACAGTAGATCCTTCGGTGTCAGTGATGATAATATCCAGTGCCAAACCTCTTAATTCTTGAACAAGTACGTTAAAGGATTCAGGAATTCCGGGGCGAATTGAGTTTATCCCCTTCACGATCGCTTCGTAAATACGAGCACGTCCGAGCATATCATCGGATTTAATCGTGAGTAACTCCTGTAGAGTATGAGATGCACCATAAGCTTCCAGTGCCCAAACTTCCATCTCCCCTAGTCTCTGACCACCAAACTGCGCTTTACCGCCGAGAGGTTGTTGTGTAACAAGTGAGTAAGGACCAGTTGATCTAGCATGTATCTTGTCATCGACCAAATGGGCGAGTTTCAACATGTAAATATGTCCACAGAATACTTCGTTTAAGAAAGGCTCACCTGTTCTTCCATCATAGAGTTGGAATTTAGAATTCGAAGGAGTTCCTGCTTGTTTCGCATACTCTTCAATATCCGCTTCGTTTGCTCCATCAAATACAGGAGTTTCGAAGTTGATTCCGAGTTTATCTGCGATAAAACCAAGTTGAGTTTCAAAAATCTGACCCAAGTTCATACGAGAAGGAACCCCGAGTGGATTAAGAACGATGTCTAAAGGTGTTCCATCTTTCATGTAAGGCATATCTTCTTCTGCTGTTACACGAGCTACAACCCCTTTGTTTCCGTGACGTCCTGCCATCTTATCTCCGACTAAAAGTTTACGTTTACGAGCTACGTATACTTTTACTAGTTCTTCTACACCAGCAGCTAGATCATCTCCACGCTCTCTATAGTAGCGTTTAATATCGATTACAGTACCTTCATTTCCATTTGGCAAACGTAAAGAAGAATCTCTTACTTCTTTTGCTTTTTCTCCAAAGATGGAATGTAAAAGTTTGTATTCTGGTGTAAGGTCAGTTTCTCCTTTTGGAGTAACCATTCCCACTAGAATATCGCCTGCTTTTACTTCGGCGCCAATGCGGATAACACCTGTTTCATCCAAATCACGGAAAGCTTTGTCCGAAAGATTTGGAATATCGCGGGTAATCTGCTCTTGCCCAAGCTTAGTTTCTCTAGCTTGGATTTCAAATTCTTCTATATGAATAGAAGTAAAAATATCATGTTTAACAATTTTTTCGCTGATGATGATAGCATCCTCAAAGTTGTAACCTTCCCATGGCATAAAGCCAACGAGAACATTCTTTCCGAGCGCCAAATAACCATTATCTATTGCGGGACCGTCTGCGAGAATTGTTCCCTTTACGAGAATATTTCCCATATCGTCCATTTTCTCGCCTTCAATTACTTGACCTGCGAGTGTATCACCCTTAGCAACAGTCGAGCCTTCTTTTACGATAGGAGAAAATTCTTTTGTTCCTTCTTGGAGCGAATAAGTCACCTTATCCTCTCCATATTGAACTTCTAATTTTTCTTTGGATATTTTTAAAACTTTCCCATCTTGCTCTGCCATCAAAACAGAAACAATAGGTCTTTGATTAAAACAAGTTCCTTGGTTCGTTTTTTTGTATTTGATAAGCGGATAGACAACTGGATCTTTAACACCTTCTTCTTTAATTGTTACCGCTTTAGAATCTACTTTTGTAACAATACCAGGTCTTTTGGCAACAATACAAATTCTAGAATCGTATGCTGCTCTTCCTTCCATTCCAGTTCCAACATACGGAGCTTGCTCTACCATTAAAGGTACAGCTTGCCGTTGCATGTTCGATCCCATCAGGGCACGGTTCGCATCATCATGTTCAAGGAATGGAATCAGTGCAGTAGATACGGATACAACCTGCATTGGAGCTAAGTCCATGTATTGAATTTCATTTGGATTTCTAAAAGGGAAATCAGAGCGGTGACGAGTAGAAATCAACTTACTTTTGAAATCACCTTTATCGTCAATCGAAGCAGAGGCTTGCGCAATATAGTGATATTCCTCTTTGTCCGCAGTTAAAAATTCAATTTGTTTTTGAACTTTTCCTGCTTTCACAGTTTTGTAAGGTGTTTCTAAAAATCCATAATCGTTTACTCTAGCGTAGGACGACATAGAAAGAATCAAACCAATGTTTGGACCTTCCGGAGTTTCAATCGGACACATTCTTCCATAATGAGAATAATGAACGTCACGCACTTCAAACCCTGCTCTATCACGAGATAGACCACCAGGACCTAACGCATTTAATCTTCTCTTATGAGTTAATTCTGCCAGCGGATTTGTTTGATCCATGAACTGAGAAAGTTGAGAAGACCCAAAAAATTCATTCACAACCGCAGTTACTGGTTTAATAGAAATTAAAAGTTGAGGAGTTTGTTGTTCAATTTCTTGAACCGTCATTCTTTCTTTAATAACTCTTTCCACGCGAGAAAAACCAAGTTTTAATTGGTTCGAAAGTAATTCTCCTACAGAGCGCACACGTCTATTCCCTAAATGGTCAATATCATCATGGTAGTAGTTTTCTACTTCCGACATGAGCATTACTAAATAACGAACTGTTTCCATAATGTCTTCTGGACGAAGAGTTCTGTTGTCACAGTTGGTAAATTCTTTTGGTCTATGAAATTCAAATTTGCTATTGATTTTGTAACGACCTACTTTTCCTAAATCAAATGTTTTAGGTGAGAAGAAAAGTCTTTTGAGTTCTGCTTCTGCGTTTTCAATCGTAGAAGGTTCCCCTGGGCGCATAATCATATGTAACTTCTTGATTGCTTCTTCGTAGTCGTTTACACCGTCTTTTTCTAGGCAGTTAATGATGATGGAATTATCTTTTCCATTCGGGAAATCAATTACATTGACTTCCTTGACTTTCATTTCTTTGAGAATATCAATATTATCCTCATTGATCTTAGAGCCGGCTTCTAACATTACTTCGCCGTTTTCAAAGTTAATTATATCAGAAATAGTTCTTCTACCGATTACTTTTTTTAGTTCTTTTGGAGATGCGCCGTAAATTTTAACTTTGGAGGAAGAATAAAATAATTTTAATACATCCTCATTGAGACCTACTTTTAATGCTTTTAATAAAAGAGTCGCCGGGAATTTTTTCTTTCTATCAATCTTTGCAACGAGTATACCTTTGTTGTCGATTTCGAATTCTAACCAAGAACCACGGTATGGAATCACACGCGCAGAATAAGTAGATTTAACTTGGTCATAAGCAAAGAAAATACCAGGAGATCTATGTAATTGGCTAACAACTACACGCTCAGCTCCATTGATAATAAATGTTCCTTGCTCGGTCATAATTGGCAAGTCACCCATATAAACAACTTGCTCTCTGATCTCACCAGTTTCTTTGATGATAAGGCGTATAACGGATTTTAAGGGAAGTGCGTAACTAGAATCTGTGTCTTTGCATTCTTGTTGGTCGCGTCTTCTTTCTCCTAGAATATAATGACTATATTCCATAATTACGTCCCCGTTTGGACTTTCTATCGGAAAGGTTTCTTGAAACACTGCCTCCAGACCTTGATTTTTACGTTTGGTTGGGTCTTTTACATCAGCTTGTAAGAACCAATCAAAAGATTTCTTTTGAATCTGAATTAAATTAGGAAGAAAGTCAAGATTCGTAATTTTACCAAAGTTTACCCTTTTGCGTTCATTATGAGTAATCATTAAAATTTAAACTCCTGGAGTGTGAGCCTTACGGCTAAATAAGAAATATAAAACAAGACAAAAAATGTATGAACAAATACCCATTATCCACGAGTAAAAAATACAACTTTTTCTGCCCAAGTTAAGGGACTTAATAAAAACAGAAAAACCTAGGCAAAGAATTTAGAGAAACATTCTTCTCGGCGACGGAGCCCGCGGTGAACTTAGCTTCTAGCGTCGAATCCATGCCTCGGTGGTAATAGCTTTTTATGAAATCCCTACTGAAAGATTTGCTTAGTAGAAATTATTTTTTAATTTCTACTTGTGCTCCAACATCTTCTAATTTCTTTTTGATTGTATTAGCTTCATCTGGAGAAATGCCTTCTTTAACTGCTTTTCCACCAGCTTCAACTAGGTCTTTAGCTTCTTTTAAGCCAAGACCGGTAATCTCACGAACCGCTTTGATCACGTCGATCTTTTTATCACCATGCGCTTTTAAAATTACACTAACCTCAGTTGGTTCTTCTGCAACAGGAGCTCCGCCGCCACCGCCGCCGCCTGCTACCATAACTGGTGCTGCAGCAGAGATACCAAACTTAGCTTCCATAGCTTTTACTAGTTCAGCCGCCTGAACTAAAGTAAGATTCCCGATTTGCTCTAATAAACTTTCTGTTGACATGTTTTCTCCTTGTGTCGTCTTTAAAAAATTGTTATACTAAACGTTTAATTGAAATAAGCCGCCACTTCGATACAATTTTCATAAGAATGAAAATCACTCAGTGACCGCTTTTCGTTCTTGTTACTCGGCTGCCGGTGCTGCTTCTGCTCCGCCTGCGTTTTTCTCTGCAACAGCATTGATAGCTCTTGCGAGAGTAGACATTACATTGTTCATACCGAATGCGATTTGTGTTAAGAGTTCTTCTCTTGAAGGTAATCCAGCGATTCCATCTACACCTTTAGGGTCTAGAACAGCACCGTCAAAAAATCCACCTTTCATTACTAACTTTTCATTTGCTTTTGCAAAATCTTTACAAATTTTTGCAACAGTTGGTAAATTATCTGTCGAGAAAATAGCCGCTAGAGGCCCTTTGTATTCTGCTCCAAAATCAACATTTTGAGAACTGTGATTCTTGGATTCCTTCAAAGCTCTTAGGAACAAATTATTTTTTAGAACTTTCATTTCAGAGCCTTCTTTTCTAAGATTAGCTCTGAGGTCGGTCATATTTTTAACAGTTAAACCACTGTAAGCCGCTAAAATAAAATTTGGTTTTGCTTCTAGCTTGGATTTTAACTCAGCTACTGCTGCTATGTTTTCTTGATTTGCCATGATCTATTTCTCTCTTTATTATATAACAGAATTTGCTAATTCTTTAGCGTCTACTTTTACACCAATTCCCATCGTTGCACTAACTGCAAAATTTTTAAGGTAATCCCCTTTTGCGTCAGAAGGTCTATCTTTAAATAAAGTTGCAACCACTGTTGTGATGTTTTCGACTAACTTTTGTTTGTCGAAAGATACTTTTCCTACTCCTAAGTGAATTACTCCACCTTTGTCTGGACGATATTCTACTTTACCACTTTTGAGTTCAGTAACTGCTTTTGCGACATCAGTAGTAACGGTTCCCGCTTTTGGCTTAGGCATTAAACCTTTACGACCAAGAACCGGTCCAAGTTTACCTACTTCTTTCATCATATCAGGAGTAGCCACGCAAGCATCAAAATCCGTCCAACCTGCTGCCACTTTTGCAATTAAATCCATATCACCTACAAACTCAGCACCAGCATTTTTAGCCTCGGTTTGTTTGTCGCCTTTACAGAATACAAGAACGCGAACTGTTTTACCAGTTCCGTGAGGAAGAGAAACAGTTCCACGAATATTTTGTAAACTTTTGTAATTTACTTGAGTAGCAATTTCTATAGATCCATCAAACTTTGTGTAAGAAGTTTCTTTTGCTAAACCAACTGCATCAGCTAAGTTGTATAATTTTTCTCTATTTACTTTATCTTTTAGTGCTTTGTATTTTTTACCGCGTTTCATAAGTGCCTCTTTTTAAAATTAACCTGCTACAGTCACGCCCATAGAGCGGCATGTCCCAGCGATGATATTTACTGCTGCGTTCAAATCATTTGCGTTCAAATCTGCTTGTTTGGTTTTTGCAATTTCTTCTAATTGTTTTCTAGTAATGGTTCCCACTTTCGTTACATGAGGAGTTCCTGAACCAGATTCAATTCCGATTGCTTTCTTCACTAGAAGAGCAGCCGGTGGAGATTTGGTTACGAATGTAAAACTTTTATCACTGAATACACTGATTACAACTGGAAGTTTCATTCCAATTTGTGTTTTGGTTTTCTCATTGAATTGTTTACAAAATTCCATGATATTCAGACCTGCTTGACCTAGTGCTGGTCCAACAGGAGGGGCTGGATTTGCTTTTCCTGCCTCTACTTGTAATTTAATCTGTTTAACAAATTTTTTAGCTGCCATTTTAATAGAAATCCTTACTTAAAATAAATTTTAACTTTTTCCTACTTGTAAAAAATCCAATTCTACTGGGGTAGAGCGTCCAAATATCTCTACCTTAACACGAAGTCTTCCCTTATCAGGAAAAATCTCGTCTACTATTCCACTGAAATTCGCAAAAGGTCCATCTACGATTTTCAGAGTCTCTCCTACATTGAATAAAAGTCGAGGTTTAGTAGTTTCCTCAGACTTAACATCTCCCATTTCATTAAAGAGATTTTTTATTTCTTCTAACGTGAGTGGCTCAGGGACTTTGTTTCCTACAAAAGTGGAAACCGAGGGAAGATTCTGCACTCTAAATTGAGTATCAGGATCCATGTCCATTTCAATCAAAACATAACCGGGCATAAGTTTTTTCTTAGTAATGGTTTTTTTGCCATTTCGCATTTCTGCGACTTCCATAGTAGGAATTTTGATCTGGGTGATCTTTTCCTCTAAGGAATGTTGGGCTACCATCTTTTCGATGTTGGTCTTGACTTTATTTTCATGACCAGAATAAACTTGTAATGCGTACCACTTAATTGCCATAATTTCTAAACCTATTAACCCGAAAGACTCCAAAACCACTTGAGGAGCCTTACAAATAGAGAGTCCGATAAAAATAAAAACAGGGAAAATACAATCACTGTTCCCAAAACGACCATCGTAGAGTTGATAACTTCTTCTCTAGAAGGCCATTGTACTTTCTGCAGTTCTGCTCTACACTCTTGTAAAAATGTTATTGTTTTCATAATAATAATACTCTAAACTTTTCTTGCCATATTGGCAGGCCCGGAGAGAATCGAACTCCCACCAAGGACTTTGGAGATCCTAGTTCTACCATTAAACTACAGGCCTAAAATCAGGCTATCAGCCCTCTGCCAGGCTTGAACTGGCGACCCCCTCCTTACCATGGAGGTGCTCTACCGCTGAGCTAAGAGGGCAAAATTGTCCTTCTCTTAAGCTATTAATAGCCAGAAATATCACTTTTTTTGATGTGGGTTTAAAGTCAACTGATTCAGTACATTATGGAATAAAAAATCCTTGTTTTTTAAATCATGTTCGTTAAGTTGATTTGAATAAAAAGATTACCACCGATAAAAGAGAGACATTCCTAATAGTCATTCCCGAAATTTTCTATCGGGAATCTCAACTACTTGAGACCCCCGATAGAAAATTTCGGGGGTGACATAGAAAAACCTTACAGTAAAGCCAATAAAAACATCGGTGTTAATCGGTGTCCATCGGTGGTAAAATTCCTTAATATGAAAATTCAGTTAGATAAATTAAAAGCAGGAACGATTTTAGATGGAAAAGTAACGAGCATTGATGGTGCTGTACTTTTCCCAAATAGAACTGTATTTACAAAAGATGTAATCCGAAAACTAAAAGCAGAAAATATCCAAACAGTAGAATTCTTTCCCTTAAAAGAAAAAACAAAAGTCACAGACAAAGAAAAACGAGAAGAAGAATTTTTAGAAAAAATTGTAGATGGTTTTCACTACGGGGGAATTACAAAAGAATCAGTCAAAAATTCTATAGCCAGCTTTCGCAATATTACGTTTAACTTACTCAATGGAAATGAATCGATTGACTTCAACTCCTGCAAACATTCCATCTTTGCGATTTACGAGCAAATTAAGAGTAACCCCTCTGCCCTAATCAATTTACTAGACATAAAAAACCACGACGACTATACATTCTGCCATTCTATCAATGTAGGAATTATTTCCCTAGCCCTAGCGCAAAAGATGGGTTATCCGGATGAGGAAGTAGAACTGATTGGACTAGGTGGATTTTTACATGACATAGGAAAGATTGCAATTCCCGCAAATCTAATCAACAAAACAACTGTTCTTTCGGAAGAAGAAAAACGAATCATGAAATCCCACCCTTCTCACTCTTACAGAATTATGAAACTGGATAAAAATCTAAATCCACGAATTGTAAACATGGCGTATGAACACCACGAAAGATACGATGGAAAAGGTTATCCACTCGGAATATCGGGCGACAAACTAGACGACTACTCTGTAATAGTCGCACTCGCTGACGTTTACGATGCATTAACCACTGTGCGATCTTACAAACCAGCCTTCTCTCCTGAGGAATCAATTCAAGTAATCGAAACCTACACAGGAACTCACTTTGCCCCTCGTATCGCGGATAAATTCATTCACGATATTCAGAATTCGCTCGCTGCAAAAAGCCAACTGAGTAAAGGTTCGCTCGTACTACTTTCCACCAATGAACTAGCGCAAATTTTACATTATAAAGCTAATCCTGACGGAGCGGATATTATCGTTCAACTACTCACCGATGGAAAAAATAGCCGTCTACGAAAACCAATTCGTATCAATATCAAAGAAGATAAAACTCGCGTAATAAAACGCGGTGTTAAAGTGACTGAGTTAGATGGAGATAGTTTGCGAGTGAATCTTACTAAGTCTACGAGTTTGTAAAATTTACTCCTGCTGAATAAAGTAAGCTTCTAATCCCGGAGACTTCGTGGAATTATTTTTTAGATAAATATAACCAGAAAGCCGTCCATAATTATCCAAATCCGATCTCCATAAAAAAGTGCCTTCGTATTCTTTTTTATTTTCTACAAATCGAAGCCTTAGAACCTCCGCTTCCCCTGCCAGCGCCTTTTCGATTTTTGCAGTACCCAAAGTATTTTTTCCATTCACAATTCGTTTAAAGTTTAAAATTTTTTTCTTTTCATCAAAGCTAAACGAAATAGTCCCAGAGTAAGTTTCTTTGGAATCTGGCTTTTGACCAATTAACAGATATTTGCCTGCTAAGAATTGTAGTGTATTATCTTGCGAATCGTCCGCGAAAATAAGAAAAGGTAGTAATAAGATTAGAAGAAATTTTTTCATTATTGTTGTCATAGCCTAATATCCCTTAACAGTAATCCCAAGCTGTTTCGCATTAGCAAGAGTAGCCTCACTTAAATCATAAATTTCTACCTTCTCGCAGTAATGCCAATACCACATATCTCTTCTTAGTTTAGAAATTTTATCCCCATTATAAAAAACTACTCCCTCTGCAAAAGGAACATCAGCGTTAGTCGCCATATCCGAGATAGGAATTTTATGATAGCGACAATAGAATAGGCTTTTTAAATGAAGCCGAAACCATTCGCTAAACTCCCAGTAACCTTTTGGGTGTTTCTCAAAAGATTTGTAGCGAAGTGACTCTTTGGCTTTGGAAAATGGATACCAGAGGTGATGAGGGAGCTTATAGGGGTTAGCCTGTAGTTTGGGACCTAACGATTCACCATATTGAATTCCATCTGATTTCAAATAATCTTTTTCAATTGCCTTGAATATTCCTTCTATATGATAAATATTTCCCTTCATAATTTGCAAAGGATCAATTACATTCATACGGTTTTGCACTTCCATTAGCCGCCCGCCTTCCATTCGAATGGCTAAATTAGAACCATCTACTTTTTCTACTGCAAAAGTATTCGGGTCATTTAAAACCCAATCAAAACCTTCGTTGATTTCTGGCTCAACTAAATACACAGCAGGCTCTCTTAGTTTAAGAGAAGAGCCGAATTTTTTAAAATCGCTTGGATTTACTTTGTAAACTTTACGAACAAATGGACATTCTACTTTCGGAAAATCACTTAACATTTTTCCTCCTCACCTACTCAAAGATTACCACCGACTTGCACTGATCGTAGCCGAATATGTGAACACCGATTAACACGGATAAAAGATACGTTAATTCATAAATTTTCTTAATCTCGTTCGAATACATAATATTTTTTATCGTTCACTTATCGGTGCTCTCGGTATTAGCGATAGCGATCGGTGGTAATCTTTAAATTATTTTAATTTCACAAACTCCGTAAGCATCTTGTCCACTGATGTCTAATTTCACTTGCACAAAATGTTTGATAGCCGCAGAGCTGATTAAATTATCTTTAGGAACTACAAGTTGAAACGGAAGAGTTATCACTTCTTTTGGTTCTAAAATATAATCATTAAAAGTAATTGTTCCCACTTTCTCTGTCGATTCTTTTGTTTTTTCCTGCTCTTTAATTTCTTCAACCATAAGCATATATAAAACTACTGAATCAATGGTTACAGGGTATTCGCCCCCAGTAAAAGTAGCAAGTCCCTTTACACTTTCTTGGACCGATACTTGATTTTTCAAAAGCTTTACTTCTACTTTAGGAGAACCTTTTCCGACCATACCTTTTAGTGAATCTAATATTCCCATTTTTTATTCCTTTATTTTTTTGTAGCTTAGTCTGCTTTAATATAGAACTAGAGTCAATCTTTTTTACTTTCTGAAATAAGTTAATCAAACATCTGTTCTCATACCGGCTTTTTGCAAGCCTTCGAGTAGTCGCTCCCTATCTTCCGATCGTTTCAAAGGACGATTCAGTCTAGGATCGTTTATAGTAAGATTTGGCATTCTTTCGTTTAACGATGTTAATGCAACTCTTGCTTTTTCTTTTAGATAAAGGTGTCCAGCACTTGCGGCTAATAGTAAATAGCCATCTGCGAACTCAGGTTTAGTCTCAACCGCGAGATCTGCAAAGTAATAACAGTCGTCATATTTTTCTTCGTTCAAACTTGCCCATGCTTTGCAAATATTCCATACAACTAAATAACCATCTCTCGGACTTAAACGTATTGCATGATCTGCTTGTTTTACGGAATCCTCATACTCTCCTGCAAATGCGTGTACTATCCCAGTATATCCGTGTGCAAGAGTTAAATTGTGGTCAAGAGTTAAAGCTCGTTTAAGTCTTTCAAATGCCTTGGTATGGTCGCCGGAAAATAAATCCGAAATTCCAGCAACCGTGTGGGCAACAGGGTTTGCGTTATCAAGTTCAACAGCACGTTTAGCAGACTGAATGAAAGCTTTATGGGATTCTTCTGGAGATTCTGTCCAACCAAAAACTGCTTCAAAATGATGCACGAGCGCCAAATCACTATAAGCCATTGAATTATTATGGCTTAATTCTAGGGCTTTTTCTAAAAGTAGACGTGCCTGTACCAAATCTGCTTTACCAAAATTTCCGAGAAACGCATGAGCACGAATAATCAATTCCCATACCCCGAGAGTTTCTGGAACTTTTCGACTTGATCTCTGGTTCTCAGATTGAAAGATACCGGGGATAACGGCTGTTATGATGCTCTGTGTAATTTCATCTTGGACTGCAAAAATATCTTCTAATGCCCTGTCATATCTTTCTGCCCAAATCTGTGTTCCGGTTTCTGCTTCTATTAAGTTAGCTGTTATCCGCCCTTTATTTCCAGAAGTTCGCACGCTTCCAGTAAGCAAATATTTCACTCCTAACTCTCTAGCGATATGGGTAGTATCTTTCTTTTCATTCTTGTAAGAAAAGGAACTGTTGCGGGAAATAATCAACAATGCCTTGTTCTTCGAGAGATCGGTAATAATATCTTCTGCAATTCCATCGGAGAAAAAATCATGTTCGGGATTTCCATTCGCGTTGACAAATGGCAACACAGCTATCGAAGGTTTATCGGATTGTAAGTTCAGTATCTTGATTTGAGAAGTTTGGGTTTGGATAGCTTTAGATTCAATCTCATCGGCTTCAAATAATTCTATTTTATAAACCTGTATTGGCTCCGAAATATTTTTCATTTTTCGTTCGCCCATATCCACGAATGTGACATTAATCTTTGTGCGAACTTGTCTATACACATCTCCTGAAATACAAATGCCTCCAGGCTGGGTAATCGACTCTAGCCGCGCAGCCATATTGACACCATCTCCGAAAAGGTCATCGCCTTCTATTATTACGTCACCGACATGAACGCCAATGCGAAATTGTAATTGCTTATCAGCTAGGGAGAGTGCATTCAAACGATACATTTCTTTTTGAAACTTGATTGCACATTCAGTTGCATCCATTACGCTACTAAACTCACTCATAATTCCATCGCCAATAAGTTTAAAAATTCTTCCGTCATAAGAACTAATAAGCGGTTTAATCGTCAAATCCAAAAGAGCTCGCAACTGGTTCATCGTTCCAGTTTCATTCATCTCCATCATCTTACTATACCCAACCACATCGGCTGCCATGATAGCGGCTAGTTTGCGTTTTGTTCGTTCTACAATTATATCATCCATATCATTATCCATAAAAAGGAATTTGAATAATTTTCACTTCCGAGAAGTAGATTAGTTTGGAATCTAAATTCTTTCCCCTCAAAAAATAGTGAAATTAAAACCTGTCAAACTTTATTTCTTTTTATTCGACATCGAACTAATTCTATATGCCAATTAAATTTTAATCCAATTACAAATAAGACTTATCCCGAGTATTTTCTATGACGGCTAATAGCACTTAGCCATTCTTAATATAAACCAAATGATAGAAGAAATTTTTCACAAGGACTTTATTCGAGTAACATTTGATATAGTTCTAATTATCTGTGGATCAATATGTCATTATCTATCGTTGCTTGGGCGGCTGGGTTTGCGGCAACGCAACTGAGAGATTCAGAAGGAACGATTTTACAACTTGAGCTTGAGCGCAATTTCGTCTTAAAATGTTCAAGGTGACAAAGTTCAGATTCCTTTAAATTTTTTTTCTTTCTTTCTAATGCCTAATTTCTGTAATGAAAAAAAGGAATCAATATGCACGAAATGAAATTTTTACCAGATTTAGTTTTACTAATTACAGTTGCCATTTTAATTATTATAGTATTTCAGAAATTTAAAATCCCCTCTGTAATAGGATTAATTCTTACTGGAGTTTTAGTAGGACCAAGTGGATTTAAAATTGTAGATGATATGGATGTAATAAACTCTCTATCTGAACTAGGAGTAGTATTGTTGTTGTTCACTATCGGGTTAGAATTTTCTCTGGCAGAATTATCCAAACTCAAAAGAATAGTCTTTGTCGGTGGAGGATTACAAGTATTAATCACAATCCTTGGATTAAGTCTACTCACATTTATCCTCTCTCCCTTTATCACATCCCAAATCCCCTTTCAAAAAGCTTTTTTTTATGGAATGGTATTTGCCGTTAGCAGCACCCCTATTTGTCTAAAAATTCTAAAAGAAAGAAAAGAATTAAACCAAGAACACGGAAAAATTTCTTTAGGAATTTTGATTTTTCAAGATATTGCAATTGTTCCCTTAATGATCGGAGTCAGTTTTTTAAACCCAGCCGAATCAAGTTCCTTCGGAAAAATTGCTAAGGACATTGGGCTTATGATACTACTCGGTGGTGGAATTTTTGGAGGTTTTCGATTTTTTCTACCTAAGCTACTAAGAATGATTTCTCATCTCCAAGCCCAAGAAGTTTGGGTTCTCGGAGGACTTGCCCTCTGTTTTGGAGCAGCTTATTTGAGTCACTTGGCTGGTCTTTCTTTAGCGTTAGGCGCTTTTGTCGCCGGTGTAGTAATTGCTGGCTCTGACGAAAGTCATAAAGTAGCAAAAACAATTGAACCAATCCGAGATGCATTTACTGCTATTTTTTTTATGTCATTGGGTCTTTTAATTAACATCAAGTTTGAATTCATTCATTTTTATATTTTAGTAGCGTTAGGCGTCATACTAGTCAAAGGTGCGATTGTTTCTTTTGTGTCACTCATTTTAGGTAATACTCCTAAAGTCAGCATTCTAGCGGGAATGGCTCTCGCACAAGTGGGAGAATTTTCCTACGTACTTGCAAGTGTTGCTTTGCAAAATCAAATCATCACAAATGATATTTTTCAAATCATACTTACGGCTATGGTGATTACTATGATTTTGGCGCCTGGGATGATTGCATTTGCCCCTAACCTTGCTGTAAAGGCAGTTCCGGCTATTAGCTTTATACCGCTACACAAATTATCTCTCTACAAAAAAGAAAAATCGAATCCAAAATCAGATAGAGAATCAGAATCACCAGAAGTATTGATTCTCGGTTTCGGAGTAATTGGAAGAAATGTAAGCAATGTACTAAAGGCAACAAAGATTCCTTTTAATATAATGGAAATGAATTTAAACAACGTGAAAGATGGGAAGTCAGATGGGCTCCCTATTTTTTATGGAGATTGTACTGACCCAGAAGCACTCGAACGAGCCGGTTTTTATAAAGCAAAGGCTGTTGTAATTGCGATTTCTGACGAAGCAGCAGTTAAAGAATCCACTTCCCTCATGAAAAAATTACGCCCCGATATTTATATTTTAGTTCGCACACGGTATTTACTCAACCAGGATAAAATAAAAGAGATGGGAGCGGACGTTGTAGTTACAGAGGAATTCGAATCTTCTATTCAAATTTTTTCCACTCTCTTGGAAAAATTCGGAATTGATAAAAATACTATTTTGGATCAAGAAGAAATTATTCGTTCAAATAGTAATATTGTGTTTGATTCAAAACGTTAGTCGCTATTACTTTTAAACTTTTCAAAATCTTTTTGTATTCTGTCTAAATCATCTAATCCTTCTGGGTATTGAATTACTTTTGTAAGAGATTTATTTAAAAGTATAATGACAGAGCTATGATTAATGTTGTAGGCAGAATTATTTTTGCTAAATAGTTCGCGCGCAAACTGTAAATTAAACTCTCCAGCAAAATTTTCTATCTTTCTAATCTCAAAATCCCTTAGTCCAATAAATCTTTTGTCTCGATTTTGGATAAATGTATTTAGAGATTCTTTTGTATCTCGCGCGGGATCAATGGAAACAAATACGAATCTTAGATCCGGATCAGAAATTTGTTTTGCAATTCTTGTAAGCAAACTTACACCCTTCGGACAAACTTCTGTGCAATGCAAAAATCCAAAATACAAAAAATGAAACTTACCGTCTAAATCTTTTTCAGTAAACTTCTCCCCGTTATGATCTTCCAGTTCAAAAGGTTGTATTCTTAAAAAAGATTCAAACCCATAGTACTTTGCATTTATATGAAAAAGATACAGAATAATAAAAACTATTACATGCAGAAAAAATATAAACCCATATCGAAATTGTCTACTTTTACGATTCATTTTTTAAAGACTCGATGGCACGGTTTAAGTCTTTAATAATTTCTTCTGATGACTTCCCGAGTGAAACTAAATCCTGCGCATTAGCCACAAAACTTTCCGTCGTCCGATGAAACTCAGAAATAGAAAATAAAATTGACTCCATAGATTTCTGCTGTTCACCGGTCGAATTTTGAATTGTATAGGCATCCTTATTAATCGAAGTAATATTTACACCAATCTCTTCAAACTTCCGAGTCTGTTCTTTGGCTGTTTCGATCACACCTTTAAATTGTTCAGAAAGTTTATTGAATTGTTTTGCTAATTCAACAAATACATCCATACCTTTACTTACAGAATCTACGGATTGTCTGACTTCGGTTTGAATGCTTTTCATTAAACTGTCACTTTCCCGAATGCTCCTTGCGGTTTGGTCAGCCAATTTAGAAACTTCTTGTGCCACAATCGCAAAACCTCTACCATATTCGCCAGCTCTTGCGGCTTCAATGGAGGCGTTTAAAGAAAGTAAATTAATTCTATCTGCAATTTCATGAATTCCTTGAATGATCGTTTGCATATTTCGGTAAGTATTAGAAATACTGGTCATCGAATTTTGCATCGAAAACAAAGTAGCCTCACCAGTTTGTACGACATTACGTGTTCTAAAAATTCCTTTTTCAGAATCTCCAATCATCTGTAGCAAATGACCGTTTTCCTCATTCAAAATTTTTAAGTTCGAAGTTAATCCTTCTGTGCTGGCATACTGTGATTTTGTGCTATTAGATACATTTAAAATACTGGCAGAGATTAATTTCAAAGAGTCATTTATTTCCTGAACGGATTTCACCTGAGAATATGCTTCCGATGAAATCTTTTCGGAAAAGGAATATATTTTACCAACAGAATCTTTCGTTTTTTGGGAAATGGCACCTACTTCCGTTATGAGGTGTGAATTTTTTTCATACATTTTATTTAATATATTCAAAGATTCAAATCTCATAAATTGATCTTTCAAACGCCTAGAAAAATAACCCATAGTTGCACTTTCAAAAATCACAAAAATCGCGTGGAGAAATACAATATCCCAACCATGTCCATAGTTAAATACTTTTAGTGGAATTCCAATAAGAGTAAAATTATTTTCCTGGCTCAAATTCAATAACCCATGTTGTAGCGCAACAGTCAGAGTAGCCGTAACAAATAATTTCCAATCTTTATAAATGAGTAAAAATCCAAGTGTCACAAACACATGAAAATGCATTTCAATTCGACCCAATTGAACAAAAATCAAAATGGAAGAGAAACTCATTACTAGGATAGAAAAAATTTGGCGTGAAGTCTGGGTTCCCTGAAGGAAAAAAAAATTTGCAATTGAAATCAAAGCTAAAATTGTATATAGAATAAGACCCGGAATGAGTGTTCCATAATCGTAGGCAAAAATTATAATCCAAGGAAGATGCGAAAACATTAAAATAAGCATAAATTTATCGTTCTTCTTACAATCTGCAATATAAGCTTCCTCTGGAGTTAAATTCTCGATATATAAATCATTGCTTTGTGAATTTTTCATAAACGCATTTACCATCTGTATTTTTCTTCTAAAAATAGGGTTAGTCAAATTTATTAGTCAAACCTATATTTGTAAATACTTTTAGGAGAAGATGATGAAAATTTCAGTTTATATACCGTTACGCCAAAAGTAATTTCCAATTTTAAAAAAAGTTCGGTATTCCCAATTGCCCAAAAAAGCGATAGCAAGGCTCTTTTCAAAGCGAATGGGTATTTTCTTTTGGCAATTGGTATATCGCAACAAGCCTAGATGGTTATATAGCAAGACCAAATGGAAATATTGAATGGCTTTTTTCCTTTAGTGATCCTGCTGACACGAAAAGACTACGGTTACTCTGAGTTTATGGATGCAATTGACTGGTTGGTAATAAATAAAATACTCTAGGAGAAACTTATGAAATAAAACAAATACCGAATCAGAATCACATTAATCATTGTCAAGATTTATTACGATTACATCAACAGGATCTAAACCGTTATACGAAATATCAGTGCTCACTGCTGGTAATAATTCTATCCTGACTGACTTATCTCCATCGACTTCAAGATCATCTACACCTTTTACGGTAACAGTCTGGGTGGTGTTCCAATTTGCGGAAGTAAAAGTCAAAGTAGAGTTAGACTGAACTATCACCTCATTTGTATTTGTAGAAGCAATACTTACTACTACGTTAGCCGCCGGAGGAGAATTTAGTTTAACCGTAAAAGTCCTTGTAGTTCCTGTTTCATCTGTATTTCCGCTAATAGAGCCAATTGTAAATCCAGCTTGCACAATATTAAAAAATACATCTTCTACCGTTTTTCCCTGAAACTTCATATCTGCACTACTAAAAGCGGAAGTTAATAAAGTTTTATTTCCCGATGTTCCATTGTAGCTAACAGTAATTTGCTGATTCACATTCCAATTTGTAGAAGTAAAAATAAGCGAAGCAGGATTTGATGTAAATCCTAATCCTGATAAATTAAAACTAACATCAGCTATGGGTTGGGCATTAAGCCTAACAGATATTTGCCTCGACTCATTATTGATTAGTAAAATTCTGTTACTCGATGTACTCACTGGAGTAAATATGGCTGCCGGTTTATCTGGATCAGTATTTCTAATATTTGAAATATCTGCAACGTCAAATCCATTGTAATAACTATCAGAGGTATTTACAGTCGAGTGAATAATACTATATATCTTCTCCCCATCTATTTGTTCGCCAATCACTTCCAGAGTTGGATCATTTACACCAGTTACAGTAATAAGTTGAATCGAATCCCAGTTAGTGGCATCTCTTGTTATGCTCGCTACCGATACAGTACCCTCATTTATATTAGAAGATGATACATTAAACGTAATCGTATCAACAGGAGGTTGATTTAGTAAAATATAGTATTGAAAACTAGTTCCGGCTTCAGACGTAATTCTTTCTGTAACAATTGGTAGACATACTGCTATTTTCGTGTCCGTATCACAATTATTTAGGGTAAACATTCCGTTATTCGCAGTGGCTCCATTATAATCAGGTAATTTTACAGTTGTATAATCACTTCCGGTTGCATTGGGATAATAATCTTTGAAGCCGGAAGCACTTGTTGGAGTGCCTAAAGCAATTGTAACTTGCTTCGAACCATCTACTACTCCATCGGGCTTACCAGTCATTGTCACGGTTTGCGGCGTATTCCAATTATTCGCTGTAAACGTAAGTAACGAAGGAGAAACAATTACCTCCGCATTATTAGCACTAGTTACAGGTATAACTACATCACCCCCAACAGGTCTTGTGTTTAATCGGATAGTAAAAGAATCGGATTTATTCGAATCTGCAGTTATAAAATTTTTCGTTTTGCTAATTGTATACCCGCGTGTATCATTGTCTGAATTTTTAACGTTCACTGAATTCGCAGGCAATCCTACGTAATCCAAATCGACACTAGTTGGAGATGGAACATGAATTGAATATAAAATGCCTTCTTGATTGTAATATGCATTATCCACACCGGTAATTGTAATTACTTTTGGAATACTCCAATTAGTCGGCGTAAAGGTAACACTTGTTGGTGATACACTTCCTGCACTAGTATTGGAACTTACAATTCCAGATATGGTAACATTTGCGGTAGGCTTTGTTCTAAGCTTTAGGGTAAATGCGGCTTTGCCCCCACTTTCAGTCGTAACAAGTGGATCAGGGCTTGCGGCAACTACAACTCCTGCGGTATCATTATCATCATTTATAACCGAAATATCGACCGGATTAATTCCGTTATAATTTGTATCTTCACTTGTTGCCGGAGAGGAAATAATACTAAAAGTAATATCTCCATCTTTTAAATTGTCGTTTACTCCCTTAACTATAACCGTCTGAGGAGAATTCCAATTAGCCTGCGTAAATACAAGCGATGCTCCCGACTGAATAATACCTTCACTAGTATCAGAAGAAGAAAATGAGATAGATACATTATTCGAAGGAATCGTGTATAACTTCACTTGAAAACTCGCTGATTCTAAATCTTCATTTGTATGCCTGTTCATTGAACTAATATTAAATCCCGGAGTATCATTATCCAAATTTGTTACAGTTACACTTTGAGAGGAAAGCGTAGAATACGAAGTATCATTACTCTCAGGTGCCCCGACTTGAATGAAATAGTTTATGTTCCCATCCAGATTAAAATCATCCAAACCAGTAACAGTCACCGCCTGCTCTATATTCCAACTGGATGTAGAAAATGTTAATCCAATTTTATTTATTGAGCCTTCCGTGGGATTTTGATTTAGAAGAGGTAAATATACAGTATCCGTAGGTTCTGAATTTAATACAACATAAAATACCTTTGCTATTCCAGATTCACTTGTAGTTAGTGTGGGGTTAATGATTGTAAAACCCGCTAGATCGTTATCCTGATTTGTTACACCAATATTGCTTTGAGACAATTCATTAAAATTGGGATCATCACTCGTGCTTGGGTTTAGCGCAATTGTAAAAATAGTATTCCCATCTGCAATGTTATCATCTACTCCTGTAATTATTACAGTTTGCGGTAAATTCCAATTATACTCTGTAAAAACCAAAACAGGCGGACTAACCAAACCCTCCGTCAAATCATTGCTAACCACTGGTATAACAACATCAGCCGTTGGTTTAGAATTTAAGACTACATGAAATGAGGAAGATGAACCTTGTTCGCTGATTATATGCCCGCTTGTTAGAGATACAGTAATACCTTTAGTCTCGTCATCTATATTTTCTGCTTCCACGACACCTGCGGATAATTGATTATAACCGGTATCTAAACTTATAGCTGAACCAAGATCAATCGTAACGGCACGATTTCCATCTAGGTAATAATCATTTACCCCTGTTAAAGTAACAGTCTGTTCTATCTGCCAATCCTCTTCCGTAAAAATTAGATTAGACGGGCTAACTGTAATTTCAGAAAGATTAGAAGAAACTAAATGCAAAGAAACAGAAGAGGATGGCTTTCTGGTCAACTTAACGGTAAATGTAGCGTTAGTTCCTAACTCGCTAGTCAAAAGTCCAGTTCTTTGGCTTACAAAAAAATCGGCGTTCTCCGGAGTTATGACGTTTGGAGAGTCCTCTGGAAACGTTGTCGGAGTAGATGAATTTCCCATTCCACTCAAAGCAGAAATACCAAGAGGTGAAAATAAAAGTGGAGATTTTTTATCTTTCTGAATTACTAAGGATCCGAGTAAGGCACTAGGCCAGGGAATACAATTATAAAAATTTGAGATTACAAGAAAAACCAGGAATATAGTTTTTTTATTTTCAAGAGAAAAGAGTTTTCGCTTCACTTTAATTACCCTGCGCTGGAAATAAATTTACTATACCCTTTATTTCGTATAACGTTAAATTTGAAAAGCAGAAATTATTAATTGACTAAGGTTTTTAAAATTTCTCCGGGAAAAACTCAGGCTTTAGAAGCATAAAAACGCGTACGTATGCTTTTAGCTAATGCTTTTTGTTTTGTAGATGGATTTAAAGCTTTTTCAGGAAACGCAAGGTAAGGAGAATTATCCTCTATTTGTTCCAAAACTAAATTATTGTGGTAGAGGCAAACTAATAGTAAACTCACTTCCCTTTCCTAACTCGCTTTTTACTTCAATTACCCCACCGTGTAATTCTATGATTTTTTTGGCAATAAAAAGTCCTATACCTACCCCACTTACTTCATAAGATAGAGAAGAATCTACACGGAAGAATTTATCGAATATCTTTTCTTGAAATTCCTTTGCGATTCCAATTCCAGTATCGATAACTTTTATTTCTATTCCATGCAGAGTACGGTCTAATGTCTTTAAGGTGCGTGTTCTAATAAAAACATGAACTTCTCCGTCTTGTTTATTGTATGTTATCGCATTCTTAATAATAACACCAGTGGCTTTAGTCAATAAAATGGGGTCACAATTCATTTCGATTGGATCTTTTTTTTCAAAGAATAGTTGGATATTCTTTTCTTCTAAAAGCGAGCTAAATTCTTTTATTACATCAGAGACTAGCGACTGTAATTCGATATTCGATTTTTGTAACTCTAAATTAGATTCTATATCTGTTACTAAAATTAAATCATTTACATAATCATTTAACTTTCCTGCACCAAGTCGAATCTCTTTGGAATATTCAATGACTTCTTCCGGATAATCTCGATTACTCGCAAGCATTTCCGATAAAACAAATACAGAAGTCATCGGTGTTCTAAGTTCATGCGAAAGATTTGCTAAAAATTCATCCTTTACTTTGTTTGCTTTTTTCTCTGCTTCGAGTGCCCGAATCTGAGAAACTTCATTTTGTTTTTGTAAATCGTTGATTCTATCCGCAAGTCCAAAGGAAAGAAGTATAACTTGCATCACAGAACCAAACATACCAGAATAGGTACTTACAAAGTTTCTCGGAATAATCCCTAAGAAATACAACAAACCAAACCCCGAAAAAAACAAAAAAGCACTCCAAGATAAAAGATAGAATTTTGCGGGGCGATAACCTTTTAAACTGACCATGACGCCAGCCGTAAGCATCCAGACATAAGAGAAAAATATTGTCAAAATTCCAGTAACCGATCCAAATCGATAGCTCATAAATGGGGCTAGAAAAAATCCCAAAATACATACCATTGCTAGAATTTTATATACCAAATGAAATCGAGGTAAATTCTTATTAGCCTGTAAAAAATTTGCAGTAAATACAAGGGAAATAAATGAATTCAAGAATATAGAGAGAGATGAGAATACTTTATTAAAAAGTTCAGGAGATCCAATCCAAAGAAATTGATATGTCAAACCAAGCACATTAGCAGTGGCTAACGCATTCGCTAAAATATAAAATACATAGTAAACATAACTTCGGTCTCTAATCGAAGCCCATAGAAATAGATTATAAAATGCCATTACAATGAGGGCACCAAAAAAGAAACCAAAACCAATCATCTCTATATTTTTCTTTTCTAAAAATGTAACAGGGCTCCAAAGATTCAACGGCAGCAATATAGAACCTTCCGATTCAAATCGAATATAGTATCTATCTGAAAATGATTCGGACACAAAAATAAAAAAAATAAAATTTCGATAATTTATATCTCTATTTTCAAAAGTAAGTTTATCTCCTGTTTTTTTATGTGTTATCTTCCCTATACTACTGATACTATAAAAATCAATTTGATCTAAATGCGGATAGTCGATTTCTAAATAATATTTTTTTTCTAATTTTGAGGCTAACTCGAATCTAACCCAATAGATCGACTTAGAATAACCAAATCCGGGAACATCCGAATTACTCTTCACCCAAAGAGATTCCATCTCTGGCTTTTGTATATCGTCTATCGTTAGTTTTCCTTCTTTGTCTTCTAGAATTTCTAAATAAAGCCCTAACGGATATTCTCCAGTCGTATCATTCAAGATGACAGGATCAATCGCAAACAATGTATCTGTAAAACAAAGTAAAAAGAAGAAGAATATTCTTTTCAAAGTAATACTCTATTTTACCAATCAAACATTCAATCTTGTAAATTCTGCGTAGGCAGAGGTAAGCCAGGTTCTAATTCTTTCTTTTTCCATTAGCCCAAGACTGGAAGGTTTATTATGAATAGCCGCCCAGAAGCTAGAGTTAGTATCATCAATTTTTTGCATGGTTCTTTCGTGTAATTTTTTTAAAATCATAAAAGATGCATTGTATTGTATCGCAAGATCTTTTACGGGAGAGGATTCAAATATTTTAAATTGAGTTCCTCGTCCTTGATTGAAAACTAAAATATAATCTACTTTATCCTGAAATTTATTTAAGAGATTTTCCAAAAGCAGAACAGAATCTTTACTATCATCCATCACATGCCAAAATTTTAGTTTTAAGTTCAAATCATTGGAAAGCTCAATTACGTTACTATCCTCAATCCATTGCAAGAGAGGAAGGTTTGTTTGTGCAGCTAGATCGACTATAATTCTACTCACAACTTGACTGTCAAAATTTTCAATCAAAGCATCCAGTTGTTCGTAACTATCAACTGTAGTAGAAGAAGCATAATCCTTATAAAAACGTAAAAACGTATTATGAGATCTATCTGTATCGTAACCCGTAAATGGAACTTGGTTATCTATGAAATATTGTGCAAGTAGTCTAGAAATTACTGATTTTCCAACTCCACCCTTTTCGCCGCCTATAAAATGTATCATTCTAATACAGAAAAATCAAAAGGTACGCAAGTCAAATATAAAAAAAATTAACTTCTCTCTAAGGCAAGGCTGATTTTTCATTTGCCATCACTACAATATGCATCGATTCAGTGTCTCTGAATTCCCCTACTCTAGACTCGAAAGAAATTTTCTCGCTCTCCGACAAATCAAGTGTTTCCCCTTTTTTCAGAGGCTCTCTAGACTGTAAAACATGGTGGCTTAGATCATAAAGTATTTTATAAATTTCTTCAAACGACTTTTCGGAATCTGCTAATTCAAATTCTCTAAATCCAAATTCCTTTAAACCAATAGTAAAACCACTTCGTTTGAAATTATTTTCCCTGAGTCCAAAATAAATCCAATTCGCAAGCGGCAAATCACTATTAGTCATACTATCGGTGATTTTGATATAGTGGTCTTTGGGTGAAATAAGAGATTGATTTCCTAAATAAATTCCTATCGACTTTGTATTTCGAAGGAGGGTAGCAGCAATTTTTGTAAATTGTAAATTTAGTTCCACAGGGTCAGTAATATCCGAAGATACAGAAAGGATAATATGAGATTCATGTTTGGATGCATTTTCGAGAGCATCTTTCCATAGATGAGAAATTTTACAGACGGACTCAATTTCATCTGTAGGAATTTCCGCATCAACCGCAACAATTACAATTCGAACTTTATCTGCCGAAAAAATCACAATTCCGTCATTGGAAGATTTTTTACTAGCCTTAATTTTATAACGACTGTAGAGATCTCTCTCGATCATAGCCGAATTAAAAACAGGCTCTCCTTCTAGTAAAATAATACCAGACAAAGTATTCTTAAAACTAGTTTTCCCTCCATAAAGAAGAATCAACACTACGAGAACAATTAAGATAATTACAAAAAATAAAATCGCTAGTTTAATCATATTTATTTTGCCAGTTTTTTCTTCGGAAGATTTAAGTCTTTCTCTTAAATTTTCGACCGTTCAGTGATAATAGAAGAACAAAGTTAATAAGAAATGGATTGTTTTTTGAAATTAATTAAGTGCTATAGGCATTTCGGCGTTCAGGTTATAGATACAGTTTACAAAAAACCTAAGGTCCTGTCACACAGCGAACATAAGCATTCCCTGTATTGGTCTTATCAAAAAAATTCAAATTCCCACTAAAGAAATAAACAGCCCAAACATAGGATGTACTAATTGTGAGATTGGTACTGGATGTAAAATAATGCTGATTCATTGTCGCCGGAAAGTAAGTAGTGTTTATGATAGCTCCGACTGATTTAGTATAATCTACAATACTATGCAATTCATTTCGATTTGGAAGCCGCCAAGTTTTTCCAGCAAGATTTAAGGAATTACAATACGATAGAGCATCCGCCCAATTAGAAGTTGTCGCGGTTCCTGAACAAGTAGAATCATTCGTCTGACCTCTAGAACATTTTTGCCAGGTAAGCCCGGTGTAATTATCTCGCACCGTTCCATCACTATTATCCGTATAATTTTGCGGATTCTGAATTGTAAAAGAAGAAGAAACACATCGCACATAAATACCAGAACCGGCGGATGGACCAACATCTCCCATGCTAAAATCTACATTCCAATTTTGAAAAGGTGTCTACGGAGTAGATGAATAAAAAATACTATCGAATCCCTGGTAAGTTCCGGGGGTGTTAGGAAATGCCGTCAAATTCATAGATAAAGTGTAATCTTTACTAGAATCAATTAAAGAAGCTAATTCTAAGACTGTGGGTAATCGCCAGTTTGTCCTACCCGCGTATCCACTTCCACTATTTGCAGAATTAAGTGCAGAGCATCCATTGGTAGAATCAGATTGCGCCGTGTCTTTTGTGAGATTCGAAACTGCCGTTCCAGTACATGTCTCTCCACTCTGTCCCTGGGAACATGATCTCCAAACAAGTCCGGTTGCATTATCGGTTGTAGTATAATCAGAAGTATGCGTAGAGTGTTGGGTAGGTCCTGTATAACTTCTAGTAAGACCTTTACTTTCTTGTGCGTCCTGTCCTTTGTAAGTAGAGCTACATGTAACAGGATTATGGCTATTATCATAACACAATGTCTGTCCCGTTTTTACAAGCGGATAACTATAAACTCCGTTTACTACAGAACTATCGGTTAATCCTGATTTGACGGCAAATGCTTTAATCGTCTTACCCGCGAGGCTTCTTGTATCAGAAATAGAAATAGTATAAATACTTGAACTTGTAGTTGGGGTAGAACCATCTATCGTATAATAGATAGTAGCCCCAACGGTTGAAGTAGAAATAGTAATAGATTGGGGACTCGTATAATGTCCTGTAGTCGGAGAAAAAGTTGGAGCAGAAACTGTTTCGATCGGTGTGGGTGTAATCTCTGGTGTCTCAGTAGAAGCCGTAGCTGTATCAGATGTTTGGGCACTAGAGCTTCCGCCCATTAATAAAAGAGGCCACAGTGCATCTTTTTTGGATTTCCTACAATTTGGAAAAAATAAAATTATCAATATTAGAATGCATATTTTCTTATAGTTATTTTTCATTTGTTATACCTTGTTATCTAAAAATACTATACCCTTAAGTCTTTTTAAAAATACAAGTCAATTTTATATTGACTCAAATTAGCGAAAACGTACGTGTATTGGAAATTCAGTGTTAACCGCAAAAAAAATCTTTATATACCACTTCTATAAATAAGTTTAGCTAATTTTCTCAATTGCTAAAACAAGTTTTATAGTTTTAGAATTTACTTTTGTCAAAATCCTATTAGCTAATAGCGATTTTGCGGTAACTAAATTTCATTTAATGCAATTCGCAATTCTATCGCAGTGCAAATTTCAATCTTCCCTTTTTTATGTATTGCATTTTCAAAAATCAAATCAGGGAAATTGAAGTTTAAAACTTACTAGATAAAAATAATTTTTCAGCAATCTTGAGATTTTGTTTATAATTATCAAAAGCTTGGTCAATTGCTTCTGATTGCAAAAGATCAACTCCGGCTGTTTTTAAAATTTCTAAAGAAGGTTTACTTCCACCTGATTTTAAAAGAGTAAATATTTGTTCTTTGCTCCTGTCTATATCTACATTTAAAGACTGACAGAGAGCAAGAGAAGCACAATAACTGGTGGCATATTTATAGACATAAAAAGGAGAATAAAAATGAGGTATTCTCATCCATTCGTGTTTGATAAAATCCGGATACGCGCTGTTTGCCCCATACCATTCTTTGACTAGATTCATATAGATCTCATCCATTTTCTCGGGTGTAAAAACATCACCAGAATCTGCGATAGCCGCTGCCTCTTTTTCGAATGCGGCAAATAAAACTTGTCTAAGTACCGTTCCTTCAAAATTTCCAATAGATTCAGATAATGCTGATTTTGCGAGATCACTATTCGGATTCGTTTGTAAAATATAGTTTGTCAACAATGCTTCATTTAGAGTACTTGCGACCTCAGCTACAAAGATTGTATAGTTTCCATAATGGTAAGGCTGATTTTTATGACTGTAATAACTATGCATAGAATGCCCTAATTCATGAGCTAATGTATATATATCGCTCAAGCTACCACTCCAAGTTTGCAGCATATACGGTCTAGAATCATACGTTCCCCAAGAAAAAGCCCCGGAGCGTTTACCTTCATTTTCCGCTCGATCAATCCAACGATCAACGGTTAATCCTTGTTTAGCGATGGAAACATATTCTTTACCAAGTGGTTCTATGGCAGAAAGGACTAAATCCCTACCCTCTTCCCAGGTAAATTTAAGTTCAACGTTTGCTTTGAATAAAGACACATAACGGTCATAAGGCGCAACTAAATCTATCCCTAATATTTTTTTTCTGAGTTCCATACTTTGATGTAAACTGTCTAAATTTTTTCTAACTGTTGCAATTAGGTTATCATAGAGAGAAACTGGAATGTCATCTTTAAATAATTCCGCTTCGATAAAACTGGGATAGTTTCTAATTTTTGAAACTGTAGATCCGCTCACCATATTCCCATAATAGTTCGCAGTTATTGTATTTCCCCATTTAGCAATTTCCGTATAATAAGAATGAAAAGAATTTTCCCTGAGAGTTCTATCAAAGGATTCCATATTTGTGGATAATCGGGAATTTGAAACTAGATGTTCTTTCCCGTTAGAATCTTTTACCGATTGAAATTTTAAATCTGCATTATTCCACTTACTATGTATATCATTAAAAACTCTGAGTGGAATACCCATCTGAGAAAGGATTGCCTCCTCTTTTTCAGATAGAATATGGGACTTAAAGCGCAGTAACTCCTGAATCTGATACTTGTATACATTCAACGGCTCTATTTCTAACCAACTCTCTATATTCGGGATCGTTAAAATTTCTGGATCTAAAAATGCGAATAATGTGAATAAACCGGTCATCTTAACTTCTATCTTTCCACTAAACTCATTTGCCTCTTTATTCGCAACATCCTCAGAGCTTCTAAGGTTGGCATACACATATAAGTTTTCTAATTTCCTAGAAAGATTATCTTTAAACTTTAGGCACTCAAATAAAACCTCAGGGTTATTTTTCAGTTTTCCTTTAAATTTATCATTTATAATTTTATCTAATTCTTCTTCTTTGGGTAATTGATTAAAAGAATTTTCCCAATCCCCAAAATTTTTAAATAAATCGTCTAAGACCCATGTTTCTTCTTCTGCCACATCTTTTCTTTTTAGAATTTTTTCCATACTCTTATTTACTCCTTATTAATGGAAGCACGCTACAGGTTATTGTCCTATTCGATAAACTTCCGCCCTTATGGCAAACAATGCAAGATTTATTATTTCATTAGCCTTATCTAATATTCTTTTATTCGTAATAATTTGCATAAAGTCAGTTACTTTAAATTTTTTTTCATTATATTCTGATAGCGAGTCTTCAAAAGATTGGATGGAATGGGAGGTTGAATTTTGTTCTTTCGAATTCTTTTTGAATTTGCCTGTAACCTCTCTTCCGGAATTGGATGACTAGAAAGTAAACTCTCCATTGCTTTACTCAAAGAAGAGTTTTTTTCTTCCTTAGCAATTTTTTCAAAAAAATACGACATTGCTCCTTGGTAGTAAGGACTAGACTTCAAATACAAAAATCCTAATTCATCTGCCTCCATCTCCTCTGCACGGCTATTCGAAAGTAAGGCTAAATTTCCAACAAGTTGAAATCCCATTTCTTTGACTAAAGATGAGTCCTTCCCAATTAAAGCAGAAAGAATTATCTGAAGCCCCATAGCAGAAAGCATTCTTTGCCTGACATGCCTTTTTTCTGCGTGCGCAATCTCATGAGCGAGAACAGCCGCAAGGCTAGCCTCATCATCTAAAAATTTTAGTAGCCCCGTGTATACATAAATATATCCCCCCGGAGTACAAAAGGCATTTACCACTCCATCATCATCTAGAACCGTGACTTTGTAAGAGAAAAGTTTCTTTTTTTTTATTTGGGGAGCTCGGATCAATTGTTTCACGATAGATTGAATATAGGTTTGAAGTTCTATATTCTCTAGGACTCTAAATTGTTCTCTTTTAGACCGAATTTCTAGGTCAATGGAATTGCCGAGCTCCCAGTCATCCTTATCAGAAAAAGCAATCTCAGCCATTTTCTCACAAAATTGCAATTGTAGTACAATAAACAAAACCAACCAAGTGAAATTAAATTTTTTCCCAACCATTCCGTTGTTATTTTTCCAATTTTACCTTTGGTCAAGAATTATTCAGAGCAGTACCGTTTATGTTGGAACGCCGAAATTTCATTTTAAATGAAAAAATTATTTATTCCTTGAAGAAATAAGAAAAGAAAAGTTTTATCAACTTAGGCAATACTTTTAGCAAGAATCTTTGCCGATAAATTTAAATACGAGGAAATCTTTATGTTATTTAGAATCTATCTATTAATTTCTATTTTTGCAATAGGAGCAATTTTTGCTCAAGCAAATAAGGCAGCTAACTCCGACAGAGAAAATATTGGAGTTGTTCAAAAAAAAGGGGAAGAAAAAGCGAGTAATAGTCCAAGTGAAAAAGCAGTCATTGAAAATATCGCAAAATTTGAAAAAAGTATCGCCGGAAAAGTAGATGACTTGGAAAAACTACAAGGACAGGCAATAGAGTTTAATAAGAACCTTCAAAAAGAAATATTTATTATCAATGAAAAAGCCGACTTACCTACTCCAGATCATCATAAGTTTTTAGTATCTCGTCATGTAGAATATAGTTTTGAGGGTGGAAATAAAATTAAAGAAATGAGACTTGTTTCTAGGCATAAATCATTAACAAATGATATTTATTCTATCGTTAAAGTAGTTTCCTTTAATCCAGGCAATCCAGATAGCATTAAAGTTACTATAGACAGATTAGATTCTAAGGCAAATGGAATTTCAGAAGTTGAGAATTATAAGGATTTTGCGCCAGAAGTAAAACTTCAAGCACTCAAGACACTTGACAAAACATTATTAACCACAATTTATCGTTTAGATGGTTTCGTACAAAGAAGCCAATCTGTTAAAAATACAAAAAACCAACGCCAATTAGAAGGCTTATAAAAGAGAGGATTTTTTATGTTTGCAAAGTTTATCATT
Source organism: Leptospiraceae bacterium (assembly GCA_017996175.1). GTDB lineage: Bacteria > Spirochaetota > Leptospiria > Leptospirales > Leptospiraceae > UBA2033. Next base: position 14,277 of record JAGOHK010000013.1, on the reverse strand, counting down.
ACAACTTGTATATTTCTTACCATTGGGATATCTGCACAATCTAAAGCGGCAGCGACTGGCCATGCATCAGTCACGACTGTCGACCCAGGGGACAGCTTACGTGAAAAAGCTTTGCAAGATAGTATTAAAGCATTTGAAACATCTATCACTGCAAAGTTATCGGAAATAGAAAGGCTACAAACAAAAGTTGTAAGTTATGATGGACGATTACAAAAAACAATCACTATCGTAAATGAAAACACACTTTCGACTTTCGAAGAGCGTCAAAATTATAGCATCGTTCGTTATCTCGAGTATGAATTTGAATCTGCAAACAAACTCAAAGAAGTTAGATACATTTACAAAAAGAAATCACTACGAGATAATGTGATTTATGTTTATAGAACTATGTATTTGACTCCAGCGAATTTTGATAGTATCCGCATAGTTACAGAGAAAGTAGAGCATAAAGCAAAAGGAGTTACTACCACTGAAAACTACAAAGACTTTTCTGCTGATGTAAAACTTCGTACTTTAAAAACTATTGATAGTAACCTACTAGGTTCTATTTATAAAATAGATGGATATTTACAAAACGCAGGTCATGAGAAGGATAAAAAGTCCACAAAAGAACTAGAAGGATTTTAATTTTTGGGAGCTGTTAAACGATTGCCACAGATATTTTTAAGGAGTTGTGTAAAAGCATAGATCTTTGTTTCCAAAATGCTTAAAAACACCAATTCTATGTATCTGTGTGGCAAATCCCTTTAAACAGTCCCACCGAAAAAGACGTACCCTCTTACGCAGAAATATACGAGAGTTATATACTCAGATTAGATTGGTTTTCGGATTTTTAATCCTGTAAATCTTGTTAATCCAGTCTAAATAAATTTTCTTTACTGAAAACCAATCCGGCTTGAATATTGCTACTTTGTCATGTATTGAAATTTAGATATAATATTATTAGAAAATAAATCTAATGCAACTTGACAGAGTCGCAATATTTTACTTCGAACTGTGGGGTTCGATTTTTTTTATAGATGTTATCTCATCAGTTCAATTTCCAATCGCGTAAAATCCTATTTAAAAAAAAATGAATTTAACTTATGAATACAACATTAAATAAATCAATTTTTTATTATTTCCTTCAACTATCATCAATCTTTATTCTACTCCTAACTTGCACCAGTTTGAATCAAAATCTAAGTGCAGTAGATCTTTCTGAAATTCGCAAACGATCATTAGACGAAGCAACAAAAATTGTTTCGCAAATGACTGATGAAGAAAAAGCAGGACAAGTAATTCATATTGCAATTCCCAAAAATCATCTAGATGAAATTGCAGTTTCTGAATTACAAAAAATCCGTCCAGGTGGGGTAATACTATTTGGAGTAAACGTTGGTAAGAAAAAAGAAATCCGTGCCTTAACAAAAGGATTACAAACAGAAATGAAAAATCTAAACTCACCTCCTCTTTTTATTTCTATCGATCAGGAAGGTGGAAGAGTTGTCAGAGTAGAAAAGGGAGTTACCACATTTCCGGGGGCACTTGCCATTGGGCAAACAAAAAATCCAAACTATGCGTTTAATGTTGGTCTCATTACTTCTTATGAATTAAATAGTCTTGGGATTAACTTACTATTAGCCCCCGTACTCGATGTAAACAATAATCCACAGAATCCAGTTATCAATACTCGGTCCTTTGGAATGACGTTAGACGCAAGTGAACTTGCAATTTCTTATGAGAGAGGAGCGAGACTCGGTGGGGCAATCCCTGTCATAAAACATTTCCCCGGTCATGGAGATACAAATGTGGACAGCCACTTGGGACTTCCTGTGATTCAAAAAACAGAAGCCGAACTTTTAGATTTTGAATTAGTTCCCTTTCAAAAATCAATTAAAGATGGTGCAAAAGCAGTCATGAGTGCACATATCATTTACCCCAACTTAGATTCAAAATATCCATCCACACTTTCCAAAAAAATTCTAACAGATATTCTTCGAAAAAAATTAGGTTTTGATGGTATGGTAATGACAGATGCAATGGAGATGCACGCGATTTCAAAAAATTTCCAGAATGAAAAAACGGGTCCACTTGCAATTCTAGCCGGTGCTGATGTAATTTTACTTACTAGTTGGGGAGAAACTACAACGCATTATTATAATATGATTCTAGAAAGTATTAAAAATAAAGAGTTTGAAGTGGATGGAAAAAATGCGTTAGACGAATCCTTAAAGCGACAAATCGCTTTAAAAATTGAAAATGGACTTTTTCATACTTCCTATTCCTATAAAAAAATTGAGGACTCAACTCTAGATGAATTTATAGAAGAAAAAAGAAAACAATCGGATGAACGATACAATAACTTAAAAGTAGCAAATATAGAAGAGTTAAATGCGCGTATATCATCAGATGCGATTAAGAGTTATAAGGCTCCATTTAAAACATTTCCGATTTCTGAGTCTAAAAACTTTGTTTACGTATGTAAAAATGAATTAGTCCGTTCTGAGCTTTCCACTTTAAATATTCCTTATTATTCGGAGAAAAAAATTCCTAAACTTTTAAAGAAAGGAAGAGTGAGAACAATTGTATTCGATTCGAAAGATCAAAAAGAAATAGATTCAATTTATAATTTAGCAGAAAAGAATCCTAAGGTTCGATTTATTGTATTGCATTATGGTTCTCCCTTTTTAAAATTTCGAGAACTCTCTAATATTAGAATTGTATTTTCGTTTTCTCCGACAAAAGAATCTATTCATGCGCTTATAAATGAAAGTTTGAATACTGATAAATCGCGTGAGATTCCGGCGACCGATTTATTTTTCACTAGCCAAGTTTTACGAAAATAAAAAATTCATTGCAACCGATTATTTACAGAAGTGGATACGCGGGATTATACCTTCATTTTCCTTTCTGTATCCATAAATGTTCCTATTGTGATTTTTATTCAGTAGGAATTGGAAAAAATAATACACCAGATCAAAAGAGTCTATTTGATAACTACAAAAAGGAATTTAACAAACGCCTCGAGTTAGATCCGACTATTCAAAAATATACTTTTGATACGATTTTTATTGGAGGTGGGACTCCTTCTCTGGCTAATCTAGATTTGCTTGCTGAAATTTTAGAATACATTAAATCTAAATTGATTTTTTCAGAAGATACCGAGTTTACAATGGAGATGAACCCGGAAGATATTTCTCCCGAAAAACTTTCCATCATGCATTCGATTGGTGTTAACCGCGTCAATGCAGGAATTCAAAGTTTTCATAAAAGTCTACTGACTACACTCGATAGGTACAACGATGAAAAAAAATATTCACAAGTTTTAAATCATCTTTCCTCTTCTAAAATAAAACGTTTCGGTATAGACTTGATGTATGGAATTCCCGGACAAACTTTAGAAATGTTCCTATTAGATTTAAAAAAATCTCTTGACGCAAGGGTAACGCATATTAGCCTATACAGTCTCACGGTCGAAAAAGGCACTGAGTATGCAAAGCAGGTAAAAAAGAAATTAGCAAAACCGCCGAATGAAGATTTACAATTAGAAATTTTAGAAATTTTACCGTCCTTTCTCGGTGAAAAAGGATACAGACAATATGAAGTCTCCAATTATTGCAGAGAAGGAGAAGAATCACGCCATAATCTAAAGTATTGGACAATGGAAAAATATCTTTCCCTAGGTCCCGGCGCGCATGGATTTACGGATAATGGGCGTTATTTCAATAATCGTTCGATTGAAAAATACAATTCCGGTGAATTTGGAAAGGATTACGAAGAACCAAAACTTTTAGAGGAACTTGCTTTGTGTTTATTTCGTTTGTTTATTCCTTTCGACTTAAACTCTTTTTCGATTTTAATCACAGAAAAAAAATCTGCCCTTGAAAAATTAATCCAGACTTGGGTCAAATCTGGATTTTGCGTTTATGAAAATGGAATTTTTCAGTGGAAGATACATGCTGTTACCCGCTTAGATGAATTTATACTTGAAATTAGCGAACTATAGGATTCCTTCAAATGCTTCTTTTACATCTTTATTAGTAATCTTTGTGGTTAGATAATTTTCAATCGTTGTTTTTACGGAAGAATGCCTAAGTCTATCTTGCACTTTATTTACATCTCTTAAACGATCCATTAAGATTCGTCCGCAAGTATGGCGAGTCATGTGAGGATTAATTCTTTTACCTAAAATAGAAAGTCCTGCTTTTTCTATTAAAACGTACATTTGTCTACGGGTATACTTCATTATCTCCTCTTTATTTTCGTTTAGGCGTTTTGGTTTTTTATTTCTTTCGAATAAGTATTCTTTACCTTTAAAAACTTCTTGAATTTCTTTGATTAATTGTTTTGGAATGCCTGTTATTAATCCTTCTTTATTTCCTTTTCCAATTACATAAATATTATAATCAGATTTATCATCTGATAGCATAACATCAGATACCCGCACATTTATCATTTCAGAAATTCTAAGACCAGACATTACTAGAAATCGAATTATTAAGTTTGTTCGAATATCAGATTCATCTATAAGCGACTGCAAGTCTTCTATAGAAATAGCCTTAATAGCATGAGCGGCTTTCGGTAATTTAATTTTTCGAAAGAATAATTCAAACGCTACTTTTTCTTCCATACTCATCTTAAAAGTCTTAGAAACTGATTTTTTAATCGCGGACTTATAGCCATGAAGAGTCGATGCTCTATTTTTTCTGCCGTATTTATTCTTATCTCTGAGAAGATGGTCAAAAAAATCCTTTATCGTAGAAGTAGAAACCACCAGAGGATTACCCAAATTATCCACATTATTTTCCTTTGCCCAGAGGTTGAATTGTCTAATATGGGCATCGAGAGTAAGGTTACCTACAGGTTTTAAAAAATACGTTCCGTTGTTTTGCTCTACTTTCGCTATAGCAGAATTCATATTGGTAAAATTCCTTACTTAACAAGAATCGACTTTACTACATCAAAGATAAAGACCTTTTAGTCGATAAAGTATTTATGATCCCGAAATTCATCTTTTATTTGTTCACCGCATTCTCTCTTGCTTCTGAAACAAATCCTTGGGGGCTTTCTTTATTCGAAAGAATTGTGAATCGAAAACATATTAGTCATATCGTGATGGAAACACGTAATGACCACTATAGAGTAAGCCTAGTTGTTTCCGATCGTTTTCCTTATAATTACAAAAGTTCATCCTATGCCTTTTTCATAAGGTACCAAGACGCAAACACAGCACAGGAAACAGCGAAAAAATTAGATAAACATCTAGATTTAGGCTTAGATGTAAAACTTTTTTTAAAAGGCTCAGAGATTAAATCCTACAAATTATTGGAAAATGGAAAGTAGGGTAAATGAACTGTGTGGTTTTAAAAAATCAAATTACTTGCCAGAAATTCTGCGAATGAAAGATTGAAATAATAGCAAAATTAATATGTACACAAAATCAAAAGCTCAGTTCCAAGAAGAATTAAAATCCGAAAAACGATTTAGCCTTTTTTCTTTCTATACTCAATGGGCTGTGTACTGTATTTTTTTCGTTTTCAAATTAGAGTTAAACCTATTCATAATTATTCCAGCAATACTTTTTTCTCTATTTCGATTATTTGCAATCTTACAAAAAAATCTAAGCCCTCGAATTTATTTATGGAATCATCTTTCTAGTCTTTTTCTTTTATTTTTTTTTACAGCTTTTTTTACCTCCATTTCAAAAGGAGATATCAATTCTATTTTAAATTGGCAATTATATTATATAGCACTTTCCTTTACCATTATCCACGAGTCCATGCGTGTGCATAAGTATGCGTATTTGTTTATTTCCTTCTTAGGTTTCACAAGTTATACTGTTGTTGTTTTTTCTATCGAGGATTTCCAGTCTTTCCCAATTACATATAAATTAATCATTCCGTATTTATTTCTCACCTATTGCACTAGTCTCGGCTACTATATAAACCAATTCAAAAGAAAGGCTATTCAGTATTATGCGGACTTATTACAGGACAAAATTTCGATTAACCGTGACATGGCACTTGCGCATAACGTCCAAGAATCACTTTTTCCGCAAATTACTAAACTAAAAGGTTTAAAATTTGAAATATTTAGAAAGTCACATAACCAAATCGGTGGAGACTTTTATGATTTCATTCAGTTACGAGAAGGTAATATCGGAATTTTTATTACAGATGTGGCAGGACATGGGTATTCGTCAGCAATGGTCGCTGCAATGCTAAAAGTCATGGTATCTACCCTACCCTATTATTTAAAATTGGATCCAACTGGCTTACTCGGGTATATCGACAAAAAACTTACAAATGAGATCAAAAGTCATCATGCGACTGCTTTATATATTTTTATCAATTTTCAAACTCAAACTTTTTTATTGGGTAATGCCGGTCATCCGTATTTTATTTATGCAAAGAAGGGAGAAGAATTTCAAGAAATCGAAACCTTCGGAACTCTACTTGGATTCGGTTTGCACGATCCAGTCGCAGAAACAAAAGAATTTAAGTATGAGTCGGGAGATCGTTTTTTCATCTATACTGACGGGCTTATCGAAAATATGAATGAAAAACAAGAATTGTTAGAGTCTAGCGGACTTCTAAAAATTTTAAATCAAAATAGGAAAATTGCAGATTTAAAAATGCTCAAAGAAAAAGTAATTTCTGACATTTCAATCTTCTCAGGCAAATCAGAATTTAACGACGACGCAATGTTTTTAGCATTCGAAATTGAATAAATAAATAAATAAATAACAGAGGAAAATATGGAATTTAAACATATAAAAGTAACAAAACAAGAAAAAATTGTAACAGTAGAAATTTCACGCCCCGAAGCATTAAATGCTTTAAATAAAGATTTACTGATTGAATTAGAATCATGTATAGCTCATTTAGAACAAGATAGTACCAATAGAGTTGTAATTCTTACCGGAAGCGGAAAAGCATTCGTAGCCGGCGCAGATATAGCCGCGATGAAAGACTTTGATTACGAAAAAGGTTACGAGTTCGGAGGACTGGGTCAAGTAGTATTTACGAATATAGAAAGATCCCGTTTGGTAATCATTGCGGCTATCAACGGTTTTGCGCTTGGTGGAGGATTAGAGCTTGCATTAGCTTGTGATATCCGAGTGGCATCCAAGAACGCAAAATTAGGATTACCCGAAGTTGGGCTTGGACTGATTCCAGGATTTGGGGGAACACAACGTTTACCTAGGCTCATAGGTGCCGGACTTGCAAAAGAAATTATATTTACAGCCGAAATGATCACAGCAGAAGATGCATATAGAATCGGTCTTGTAAATCGTTTAGTCGAACCAGCAGATTTATTAACCACTGCAAATGCAATTGCGAATTCTATTTGCCTACGAAGCTCACACGCAGTCAAAGAAGCAAAACGTGTTATCTGGGAAGGGCTAGAGACTAGTCAAGATGAAGGAATGCGGCTAGAACAAAAAGCATTCGGCTTTATATTCAACGACAAAGAAACCCACGAAGGGCTTAGCGCATTTTTAGAAAAAAGAAAACCTAATTTCTAATTTAATAATCTGATTTCTAATAGAGCGCGCTCGATTAGAAATCAGATTAAATGATCAAGTCTAAGAAGGTAATAGTGGTTAATCGCTATTTTCCATTGTCTTTGTAATAATCTTCACCTTTTCATCAAGCTCATTGATTTTGAATAAAATGCTTTGAACGGAATTCGTTTGTTCGTTTGTAGTTGCACTAATTTCTTCCGTAGATGAGGCAGAGTCTTGGATAACAGTTAAAATTTTACGAGAGTTTTCGATTGTGTTTATTTTTAATTCATCCATGGATTCAATTTCAGAAAGTAGAAGTTCATTTTTGTCAGCAACTTCGGAAACAGTTTTCTCAATTTCATGAAAGGTATTCACCGTTTGGTTCATGTCTACTTCCGATGATTTTAATAAAGATTCCGCTTGCATCATTTGTTCTTTAGCCGAATTAATGAACTTATTGATTTGGTTTACGATTGTGGAAATTTCTTTTGTAGACCTGGAAGACTCATCTGCGAGTTTTCCAACCTCTGAGGCAACAACAGCAAAACCTTTTCCTGTATCTCCTGCTCTTGCGGCTTCAATAGATGCGTTAAGCGAAAGAAGGTGAGTTTGGTCTGCGATAGATTTTATTTTTTCAATAATGGATGCCACATCTCTCGATCTTGCAGATAAATCAGTGATTGCATCATTTACATGTCTTGTAGCTTCCTGGTTTCTGGCAAAATTGTTTTTGAGATTTTGAATTTGTTTTAAACCGAGTAGGTTTTCATTTTTCATTTCTTTTGATTTTTCAATCAAAAGATTAGCTGTGACTAATATAGAGTTAATCCGATCTCCCAATTTTTGAGAATCTACTACTGTATTATCGGCTAACTCTGTTTGTCTACTTGCCCCTTCAGCAATGTATTGAAGAGAAAGAGAAACTTCTTTTGTACTATTTACAATATCATTATATGAGTCCCGAACCGAAGAGGTTACTTGACTCAACTCTTGGATCATATTTCGCATAACCTTATCTTTGCCTTCTAATTGTTCTTCACTGTATTTAGCAAGTGCTTGGTTTTGATAAAAATTTTCTAAAACTCTTTGTCTAAAAGTATAAGCCCAAAAACAAGAAATTACAACTTGAAAAACAGCCACCGCATAATGGAAAATAGCCTTTGTGAGACCAATATAAGGATCTTCAAAAAAATAAATTTGCCATCCAGCGTTATGTAATAGGATAAAAGTAAGATGTTGGGCTGAAACATAAACTGCCATTGGAACAATGCTTATCCAATCCATATAGATTATCATAATAGCAGTCGATGTAAAAAAGAAAAAATGCATTTCCATAAGTCCATGCATTTGATAGATATGGAGCATCATAAAAGTTTGAATTACAATTCCAGCATTTGATCTTGCAAATCTTGTATTCGGGTATAATTTGACTACAAGGTAATAAGCAATAACCGCAGGAATCACAACTCCCAATGTAACAAGCCATGTATCAAAATAAAAAACAAGAACAAAGGATAAAGCTGTATGAAACAAAATCATCGCTTGCATGATTTTTTCTGCTTTCCGATAAACCGGAAGCATAGCTTCATTTAACTCTTCTTTGGTTGTTATCTTTTTAATTTTTTCAATATCAAGTTTTAACATAATTTAAAAAATAGAAAACAAATCATCTAAAATTTCATTTCTTCGTTGGTTTAAATTTTCCGATGGCAATTGGCAACCATAAGCAATTCTAGCATAAACAGGGAGTTCGCCCATTTTTTCTTCCCGAAGTAAAGCCTCTATTGCAAGCCTTGCATATTCGGAAGATTTAAGTGAACAATACCTCGCTTTATTATAATTCCCACGATAAAATAATTTCCCGGTCTTATCTAAAATGATAGCCTGCGGGGTAGAGTATACTCCGTATTTATCGGCAATCTCTCCTTTATTATCTTCGACATAAGGCAAATTTAGCTCCATTGTTTTAAACTTTGTAACTGCATTCTCTTTTTCAATTTGTAAAACAACAGCGAAATCAACCTTATTTGAAAATTTGAAAATCAATTCTTTAAAATGTTCCAAATTAAAACGAGAGCAAGGACAGTATGGGTTAAAAAAATGAATGAATAAAGGTTTATCTCTGACAGTCAGAATTGGGCTTGGAGGAGAAATAAATGTTCCAAGGGGAATCATTTCATAATTCGTAGGCACAGGAGTCGGTAATGAATAACGCATATCTTCCAGATAAACAATATATGCCGCAATGCTTCCTAAAAGAATCAGACTTAGAATTACAAATATACGTTTCAACATAATATGTTTACCTTATTTAAAGTGAGTTCTCCATAATAAAATTTTCCTTCTTTGTCATCCCCGAATTTTTCTGTCGGGGATCTCAACTAATATAAAATTCTACATCGAACAAGAGATTCCCAATATCGCTCGGTGGTAGCGGCGAAAGCGGGTGGAATTTTGGAAATGACATATTGAATTACTATTAGGTATTCTTCATTATCCTTAGGTCGAATTTATACGCTACATTGTATAAGTTACTTCATTAACTTCTCCAGTAAATTAATTGTCAACCATAAAATACCTAAGTTTTTCTTCTGAAATGTTTACACGTTAATAGATTGTGTTAGTCGAGAAGGCAGCATAAACGGGTAAGGATAACGCGTCTTATTCCTTGAATGAATAGTTTGTTCTACTTTTTTTAATTCCTCTTGGTAAGCGTCTAAAGTTTTTTCTTTCACTGAATTTTTAAACCAGAATGTTGGGTATTCCCCTAATTTTGTAAAATATATTGCCCCTAGAGTATAACCCAGATTTAACTGTAACGATGCGATATCGAGAGTTGGTAACATACTGATCCAATCTTTTTCGGTATAATTTCGATTAGCCTTTGGCGCTTCGTCATACAGTGCAAGTGGAACTTGTGGAGCATAAAGCATTAATTCTCTTTGTGGAAAGTTAACAGAAGAATGACCTGCACTTGCAGTAAAAATAATTTGAGTAGCGGCTAATACTAAATAATCAAATGTTTCTAATTTACCATTTCCATCTTCGCCAAAATCTTTTACCCTACCACCTGTGATCGATGAAACTTCCTTTGCCCAGAGTTGTAATTCGAAGTCATTCCTAATATCTTCTTTATGCTGATAGAATATTTTCAAGTAAGACTTCACCCAGTTTTCAATTGCAGTCCAAACAAGTAATCCATCATCTCGGTACGGATAGTATTCTAAAAAATCTGGATCATCTACTTTTCTTTTTTTTAAAGAAGTAGGAAAAAAAGATTCGTTGAACTTTAAATCTAAAACAGACTGAACGGCAACACCCGCGTCAGACGCGATAGTTCCAGAAAGTAAATAGTCGACTCCACCGCCAGGAGCGATTAACTTTGCTTTTGCGAGATAATTAATAAAAATCGTTCCTTGAAAATGGGGAACTAAAAGTCTAAAAAGAGGGTGACGAGAGGATAATTGTCTGTATGTTGCAACTACAAAAGGCTCTAAATAAAGATGTGTTCTAGATAAATGAGTAACTAGTTCGTGGTGGTTTCCGTCAGCCGAATTCACGACCGACTTAGCCATTTTCCATGCCCACTCGGAGGACTTAGGCGTAAAGATGGGAAATTCCTTTGGATTTTGTCCACATTGAATTGCAATCGGTCGTAGCTTTTTTTCACCTTTATCAATAGCAAATAACGCCATTGGCACATAACAATATTTATCCCCATTTGGTTGGTTTCCATTTTGCAAAATTTCTAAGGCTTTGTAGTCGGTCATAAAAAGCCTTTTTTCTTTTAGTGCAGACGCAATGGAATCATTTTTAAATAGAGAGAGATTACGAAATAATTTATCATTGAAAGGAAAATTTTTAGGGAGTGCATCCAACCTTTCTATAACTGCTGGATTCCAACCGGCAACTCGCATGATGGCAAAGTTCTCATCGGATTGAAAATCTAAGTCTTGATTCGGAATCGAAATTGTTCCGAATAAGTCGTTGTATTCTCCTAAGTCAATACCTTCTCCGGGTTTCAAAAACTTTGCGACATACGTTCCACCCGCTACAAAAAAATTAGTGGGATCTCCGGAAAATAGAAGTCCCAAGAGACGGAGTAACATTTTTATTCTAAATATTTCTGGTAGAAAATATTTCCTAAAATTCCAAGCTGTTCTCTCTCTCGCAGCTAACGCATTTCTTACAAGGGCGACGGCAACTTGTAAAAGTTTAAATACCCAAATAAGAGAAGGTATTTCTGATTTAGGTAGACCATCCACAATTCCAAGCGGTGGAATGATATTGTAATTGTATCTATATTCATTTTTCTTTTTTTCTAGATTTTTGTTTCTACACTTTAAATTTTTATCGTATTGAGGAAGGCAAATTTTTGTTAGCCACATATTCTATTCCTTTAAAATAACTTAGTCTTGGTCGAGCACTACTTTGCCCTTTAATCCAGAAGGCATCATGACACCGAAGAAAAAAGACTGTTCATACTTTGCTTTATTCGTTGGTTCGAATCTTGCCTTCGCATAAAAAGAAGCAATGGCAGTTTGAAGATACATAAGTGCATAAGGCATACCCATACAACTTCTAGGTCCACGACCAAATGGAAAAAAATAATCGCTTCCATAAGGGTTATCTTTCATAACCTCTTTCGTCCATCTTTCTGGATTAAATTCCAATGCGTTTTTCCAGTGTTCTTCTGTTCGATGTAAAAAATAATTCGATAAAACAATTGGTGTGTTAGTTGGAATTTTGTATTCCTTGTTTTTTTGTTTATCTTTTAGAAATACAACTTGGGTGTTTGAACTATTTCTACTATAAAATGGGACTGGAGGCAAAATACGCATAGCCTCTCGAATTACTTTATCTAAGAATTCCATTTTTTCTAAATCGGCGTAAGTGAAAGTTTGTTTGTTTTTTAAAACAGACTTTATTTCTTTTTTTAATTTCTCTTCGTATTTTTTATTTTCCGGTTGGCTTAAAAACCAAACTACAGTAACAAAATTACTGGTTACGGAATATACTCCTCCATAGAAAATATCGGCAGTATTTGCAGTGAGGGAAACGTCGGAAATTTTTGCTCCTTCCCGAGATGTCCATTGGATTAGATCAGTAGCCTGTGAATTCATTTCATTATCCGCAGTGTTAATTAATTTTTCAAAATACCCAAGCCAGATTTTTCGTTTTAAATAAAAAAACGGATTTAGAACAAAAGAAAGTATAAAGGGATTTACAAGTCTCCTAGAACCAGTTTTTCCAAGAGAAACAAAGAGTTTATAAACAAATTCAGGAAGGTATTTTCCGGCAACAGAAAGCGAAAATGAATCAAAGGAAACTTTTTGTAAAACTTTTGTAAGATCTAAGTTCTCTGCTTTAGACTTTGCGGCTAACGCGGAGACTATTAAAGACATTCCAGCACTTAGAACCTCTGGTTGTTTTTTAAGCCAATCAGAAAACCAATCAGCGCTAAATGGATTGTTTGCGCGCATACTCTGCCACTGTGGTGGATTTGCAAGAAAAGGAGTATACTTTGTGATAACTGGATTTAATTGTTTAAGTGGAGCATCTTTATGATAATCTGACCAACTGGAATCCAAAACTTCGCGAAAAAAATCAGGAGAATTAACGACTATCTGAGGAGTAGAGGCAAACCATAGAACATAAATATTTCCATAGTTCTGCGCTAAACCAGACGTAGCCTCCCATGGATTTTGTCCTAGAAGTAAATCTAAATTTCCAAGCGGGAAACTTGGAGTCGGTCCGGGAAAGGCTTCAAATTTGCGAATCTTATCTTTGTAGAAAAATGCAAAAACTTTTTGTAAAAAACTCATCTATACCTCAACGAATACTTTGTTATAGTTCCTAGTTGTAAAAATCAGTCAATAAATAAAGATTTCTACATAGACTTAATTAACACGAACAGATGTAAGGATTTTCTAACCACAGAGGACACAAAGTTTTTTCACAAAGGTTACAGAGTTCCATCAATTGAGTTTTTTCTTTGTGAACCTTGCGTGCATTTCCCTTTGTGCTCTTTGTGGTTAACTCTTTTTCTTACGTTGAGTTCAAGTTAATTAAAATGAATTGTAACTTTAAAACCAAAATCGAGTAATGGATATAGAGAGGAAAACAATGAGACATTTATTTTTATTCATACTTATGACAATAGGCTTAACGTATTGCACTAAACCACAAGAACAAACAAAGTCAAACAAAGGTAGTTTAAGCTTTGTAATCGGAGACGTTTCGATTATAAATAATGGAACAAAAAGAACAGGAAAAAAAGACGACGCAATAAACGAAGGTGATTCGATTCAAACTGGAGCGAAGTCAGCGGCTATCGTTATTTTTGAAAACAATGCAGGCTCTGTTGAAATTCAACAAAATTCAGAATTTGTAATTAGCAAATTCAATGCAAAAGAACAAGAGTTAATTTCTAAGAGCGGCAGTTTCTGGTTAGACGCTAAGAAGTTAAACAAAGATACAAACTTTCAAGTTGTAATGCCAACATCGGTTGCTGGAATTAGAGGAACGAAACTTTATTCTTTCGAAATAAAAGAAGCGGGAATAACAGGGCTTTGCCACTGCCAGGGAGCAGTTGATTTCAAAGAAAATTCAACTAATTATTCAGGAAGTCACGATGCTGATTACCTAGTCGTTACTAAAGCAGGAAAAACAATCGTATTAACGCCTGAGGAATTTAAAAAAGTTGGGGCAATTACCGATGAAACTCATAATCATAGTATGTTAGATGATAGTCCACTAGGACAGAAAGCAAATCCAAATGCACC
>JAGOHK010000203.1 GCA_017996175.1 Leptospiraceae bacterium | reverse complement strand
CCTACACTGCTGGTAAAACTTTATTCAAATGGTTTAAGTCTATTGGCATTGAAGAAGAAATTTATCGTAAAAAAGTAAATATGTCCGCTGTCTGTCGCTGTTTCCCAGGCAAAGCTAAAACAGGAGATAGACGACCAACGCCAGATGAAATTCAAAACTGTAGCATCTATCTAAAATACGAGATCGAATTTCACAAACCCGAACTCATCATCCCAATTGGCAGAATGGCGATTGATCTTCTCATCACTGACAAAAAATACAAACTCGATGACGTTATCGGTCGAATCTTTCAGAGAGAATTATACGGTGTGACCTTTGATTGGATCGCCTTACCTCACCCTTCTGGACTCAACGTTTGGAATAATACTCCTAGTGGCAAAGAGCTAACAGGCAAAGCACTTGGTTTACTAAAGAAACATCCTGCGATGAAAGAAATTCATACACTATTTAGTAACCCCTAGAAACAACATTAATAGACTACGTAAAAAGTTTATCAATGGGTGACTTTCTACAAAGTCGCATAGAGTTTAGTTTGACTTTAATAATCCTCATTTTTTAGCCAATCTTCATCTGTAGTATTTGTATAAACTACCTCTAATTTTTCATACTGCCGATCAAATCTAAAAAAAAATTCCAAAAATCCCGCACAAAGTTACAAAATCTGACCTAGTATAAGTATGATAACCTTTCAAAAGAAAAAATCTTTCCCAGTAGATGACCTAAAAGGAATAGATAAAACTATCTCAACCCTCCTTATTCCAGCACAGCTAGTAAAACCCTTAAAAGAGAAAATCAAAGAACACGGAAACTTATTCCCCGTTTATTTAAGAAATCTCCTCTGGATGTTCCGAACTTTCACCCATTCCGGTATGATCCCCCATCCTCAGAAATTGAAGACCGAATACCAAAAAGAGGGTCTTGACTTACAACGCGTAAACCTGCGTCCTTTTAACGAGGACTGGATGGAACTTGGAGAACTGGCTCTCGTTTATGGGAAATCTCGCTGTTGGTTGTTTACCTTTTTACTAGAACTGGACCTCCTCGGATTTTGGGAAACTTTATCAGAATTCTCGATGGGGGACGCAGTTCCTACAACCACCAAGTTACGACTACGAGTTTCGCTATCACTCAAACGTGTTTCACAAGACTTTTCACGAAACTATCACGTCAGAGTCTAGCAAAACCGCACAAAAGCCCTTACACCTAACCAGAAGCCTAAAACAAAAACAAAGCGCGTAGGATGACCATGCCTAAAGAGCAATTTGCGAAAAGAAATCAAAAACCACCCAAAATCAATTCTAAACTATCTCTTCTAAAAACTTCTCAATCAACAAATCCCTTTTTGGTAGATCATCAAAAATCATTCCGTAGTGATTCGTTTCTAGTTCCTCTCCTTTTGATTTTGGAATCCGTTTTAGCATTTCATCAAAACTTTTCTTTGGGAGTAAATCATCATTTGGGAGCAAATTCATCTTAGTCGCTCGAAGGATTAGAGTTGGACACTTGATTTTTTCAAAGTCTAAATTTTTTCCTTGTTTGATTCTTGTTATGGTTTCAAAAGGATTAGATAGAAATTGAGTCAATATTTGATTCGGATAAATTGCTCCACCCATTTGTTTGATTTCATCTTCCATTACAAATGCAGGCATATGACAGGTAAACCCACCTTCTACTTCTTGCAATTCTTTCGAGAAATAGTTTTCAATTGTCTTTGACCAATTAGGAATGAGGGGGGAATTTTTGATTTGTTCTAAATATGTTTCTTTATTCGGGAAAACTTTTCCGAGTCTTTCGTAGGAAGGTTGTAAAACTTTTAGAATTTTTAACTTCCGGGTAATCGAAAGTAACCCACCACCATCCATTAGGATAAGTCCGCCCACCAGTTCGGGGAGCAAAATCGCGAACCGGGCAGCAAGCATTGCACCAAATGAATGACCGAGAAGAATTACTTTTTTCAACTTATAAAATTCTAAGATTTGACTTAAATCTTCTAGATGATTCGAGAACCCATACGTACTTTTAGGTTTTGAAGAACTTCCTCTTCCACGCAAATCATAGGCATACATAGAGTAACCTTTCGAATTCAAAAAAGGAGCTATTACATCCCAAGAATACAAATTCCCTGAAAGACCATGCAAGCAGATAATAGGGATTTTCTTTCCTTTTTGTATTTCGATATGAATCTTACTAGTATTTATAGAAATTATTTCATCTTTTACATTTTTCTTGCTAACTTTCTTTTTCATGTGGACAATACCTATTACCTCTAAGAATTAAGCAAGTCGTAATAATCCGCTTACTAAAAAATAAGAAACTGATTATCAAACGAAGGTCGTGAATACTTGGAGCTAAGAGTGGATTAAACACCCGATAAATGATACGATAATTCCATAATAGTTGCAAATTTGATTTGAATCCATATCATTTTTCATTGTTCTTTCATTTGTGGTAATCTTTGGAAGCTTCGTTCCCAACTCCTGCGCATGGTAATTTTTAATTTGAAATCAAATATCTTTTAATTAGAAATACTTTCGTAATAATTCTGGATAATACTTGCCTTATCATCGCAGAAAAGGAAATTACAATGATAAAAGAGATAGAGAAAATAATCCCTGCCACAAGAAACTTAGAAGTTCGACTTGCCGAAAACCAATTGGAAGTCGAACAAGCGTTAGCCCTACGTTATGAAGTATTCAACGAAGAAATGGGTGAAGGTTTACTCGCATCTAGAGAAACTAAAAAAGATAGAGATGACTATGATTATTATTGCCATCATTTAATTGTACTTGATAGAGATAGAAATAGAAAAGTAGTTGGAACTTACCGAATTCTTCCGCGTGAAATTGCAATGAAAAACATAGGTTTTTATTCCGAAAATGAATTTGATTTAGCAAATATCTATTCTTTGAAAGAAGGAGTCGCAGAAGTGGGAAGGAGTTGTGTGCACCCTGAATACCGAGGTGGAAGTGTCATTTCCCTGCTTTGGATAGGACTTGGAACTTATATGAAAGAGAATAATCTCCGTTATCTCATGGGTTGTGGTTCGATTCATAATACAAATCCATTACACGGTTCAGAAGTCTATGCCTATCTAAAACATAACGATGCTTTGGCAGATACAAAATTTTTTGTTCAACCCAAGGAATCCTATAAATTGATTGGATTTAATCCTGATTTTGTAATTGATGACATAAAAGAAACAAATAAAAAAGTTCCTCCACTTATTAAGGGATACATACGATTAGGCGCAAAAATTTCTGGATATCCTGCTTTAGATTTAGAATTTGGAACAATTGATGTATTTGTAATTTTCGACTCAGAAAAAATTAACGAAAAATATGGTAAACACTATTTGTAATGTTACGTGGAATTAAAAGATTAAATAGATATGAAAATAGAATTTTAAGTATAACAAAAGCCGGAGGCGATTTGGTTCGTCTGCGGCAATTTGGTTTTTCCTCTAAAACAAAAGAGGGTTTTCGATTTCCCATTTATGTTTTGGAAATTGGCAGACCCAAGGCAATTAAAAAAAATCCGGCTGGTCTTGTTGCTGGAGTTCATGGTCTTGAGACAATTGGGATTCGTGTTCTTCTTGATTTTTTAGATCATATATTTCGTAAAACTGGGTCAGATTTTTTTAAAGAAATTAAAAATGGTAAATTAGGAATTGTTTGTATTCCCATTTTAAATCCCGGTGGAGTAACCTTAAATAGTAGATCTAATCCTAGAGGTGTTGATTTGATGCGAAACTCAGGCGTGGATGCAGTGAAAGCTCCTCCTTTTTTTGGAGGACATCGGCTAACAAACCGTTTGCCCTACTATAGAGGTAAAACTCTCGAACCTGAGTCAAAAGTTTTATTTCGATTTGTAAGGGAATATTTTTTTCCTGTGAAAGATTCTATGATTCCCATAATTGACATTCATTCTGGTTATGGAAATATTGATCATGTTTGGTGGCCCTATGCCAATACTCATGTAGAATGCGAAGATGATTTTTTATTTCATAAAATTTCTAAGTATTTGACCCAAAAGAAAAACCACATAAATTATACATTTGAACCACAAAGCACTTCCTACACAACGCATGGTGATTTGTGGGATAGACTTTATGACAGCTTTTTAAAAATCCAAGAACACAAAGATTCTAATTCTAAACACAATCCAAGATTTTTACCATTCACATTAGAAATTGGAACTTGGTCGGATATAAAAGAAAGCCCACTCAAACTTCTTAAAAAAAGAGGAATCTTTAACCCAGCCAAAGACAACAAAAGAAAATTCATTGTTAGCCACAGAAAATTTCTAGAGGACATAATCCGAATTTCCCAAACCAAACTAAGGGATTGGGATTAACTCACTGAAAGTCTTGTTCGGATTTACAGACAATTAGCCACTACTCTAATGGTTAAGTATTAATGGTCAATTGTTAATGATTTTAAAGCAATGCAACGGACATGAGCATTCCCACTCTTTACAGTAGCAAATGTATATATTCCCAAACTTGGATTAAATATTGATTTTCCATTATTTAATCTCTTACGCATCGAACTAGTTTCTTGGATTTTTTATCAGCCCAAATTTGAACACCTTCATCTGGTATATGAATAGGAAAAATACCAGCATCATTCCGGTGATTACTAGAAATCCAAAAAGCCGGGCTTTGCACAATTTCTATGTTTATTTCCTTTCTCCATTCATCTGTGAGTTTTGTTTTTTTTGCCATAGCAATTTCTTTGTAATCTGGTAATCGCATTCCTTTATTTCGGCATAGTGCCTCCGCCTGAATCCAGTTCGTATAAATTTGTTCATCATCCCAGATAATGGAATTTGATCGAATCAGTAAATTACAGTTTTCCAAAAAATTGAATAACAAGATAACTATGAAATTTTTCATTTTTATTGAAGTCATTATTTTTTATTTTACTCGCTTGTTTTTATTATTCATCAGTATGAAAATTGTACGTTGACCGCAAATAATAGACAGGTGTTCTCGGATTAATGATTGCAAATCGAAGCTCATAAATTTGTCAGTAACTAAAAATTTTGGAGGATTGAAATCGAAATACTGGAGGAAAAAATAACTATGAGATATTAGAGTATTTTTATAGAAAATAAATTTTTTTTAATGACATTTTTTCTCACTAAGGGTAACTCTGTAAAATTGTAACTTTTCCGAAAATTGGTAGTTAAGTGAGTTACTATTCTTAATTACTAAGAATCTGAATCGTTATACTAAAAAACTAATAAAATAAGGATTGGAAAATAATGAAAAAATTTTTTTTAATGATAATGGCTATCGTTTTGATAGGAAACTGTGCGATCTTGAACCCGATTG